>CAWUJR010000210.1:0-6776 GCA_963922375.1 uncultured Robbsia sp. | reverse complement strand
AACAACGCCGCCGTCGCCGGATGCGTCGTTCCTGCTGCCGGGGAGCGTCATGACCAGCCCTTGTCCCGACCGCACATCGGCGCCCACATGCCCCGCCTTGCCCACGTCTATGTCCAACGCGATGGGCGGATGCATGCCGGCTGCGCCGACGGTCGGCCGTACCGACAGCCAGAAGCCGCCGTCGGACCCCTGCGCGGCAGCCAACGCATCCAATGCGGTATCGCCACCGGCGATCTTTTTCTCCAGCACCGCTTCGCGACGATCGACGACCGCCGGCGTCCGATCCATCGTGACCGCATCGTTCGACACGACCACGTGCGCCTGATCGTGCGCTTCCAGAGTCGACAACTGCGCCATCAGTGCGCCGGCGCCATCACTCAACGTCCCGAATAGCACGGACGGTCGCGCCACCGCTGGCGCCGCTACTGGCGGCATCAATGGCACGGCGTTTGTAGCCACGTTCGTAGCCACGTTCGTAGCCGGGTTTGTAGCCGGGTCTGTCGCTGCGACCGTATCGGTCGTGGCCGTACGGGATGACGCAGTCGTGCCCCTGGCCACGGTCGCGACCGGCGTCAGCGGTACCAACGCATCCAGTGCCGTCAACGACCCCAGCGCCTGCGCGTCGACATCGACGACCCAGGTTTGAACGACAACCGCCCGGGCCTGCACATCCATATCGGATACCAACACCGCGTCGCCGTCGATGCGCTCCGGTTTGTCGCGGATCAGAACCGAATTCGTGGTGGCATCGGCTTGCACGATCGGCAAACGCGCGTCGAAGATCACCCGCTGTGGCGTACCATAGGTATGCACCTGAGCCGGATTGAAGCGTCGTGTGAGCAAAGTGGCCACGCCGGGCACCGTCACCACATGCCCGGCGATGTCGGTGCGTTGATCCGCTGCCATCGCCCGCGTCAAACGGACAACGCGCGCGATGGTCGGTGTCTCGTCTCGTGCATTGCTCTCCAACTGCCTTGCTGCTGTGAGAAGCCGATCCAGATACGTCACAGGCCCGCGAACCGTCAATGTTCCTGCGTCGTTATCGATCTTTGCCGGGAAATGCGCATCGATTACGCCGACACGCTGCAGGGTGTCGCGTAATGCGGCCGCACCCAAGTAATGCGTCTGGATCGCCACGCTGCGTTCGTCGGCTTTCGACGAGATCTGCAGGACCGCACCGTCGTAGTACCAAACCAAGCCGTGTGTCGCACATACGACATCGAGGAATCGCGCCGGCCGCATCGAGAACCGCCCGCGCACGGTGCCGTATACGCCCTCGGATGCGGCGGCCGCCAACGCACCACCCAGATCGTCATCGTCATCGGCATGGGTCGTGTTGTCGTTATCCGCATCCTTTGCATCGACTCCGCCGTCAGCCCCTGCTGCGCCAGCGTCACCCCCGAGACCTTCTGCGTCACCCCCTTTGCCGGAGCCGTCGACGATTCGAATCGGTACCTGCTCGACTGCCGCGAACACGCTGAGCGTATCGTCCACGCGACTCCCTTGGGTCACATAGTCGAATCGGTCGCGGTGCCACGGAATATCTGCGGCACGCACGCAGGACGGTACACAAAGCGCCGCGCCAAGTAACATGCCGGCCGACCACGCGCTGAGATTAGTCACCTTTCGCCTCTCCGCGCAACGTCAGCCGATATCCCGTCGCATAGACCGACTGCACCGACCAACCAATGTTCAGCCCCTTCAACGTACTGCGCAGACGGCTCACATACATGTCGACCGACCTGCTCTGTACGGCGGCATCCCAACCCCATACCACGCTCATCAAGTCCTGTCGCAGGACGACTGCTCCCTGATGTGATGCCAGATGCCAGAGAATGTCGAACTCCTTCGTGCCCAGGCCATGCGGCGTACCGTCGATGACGAGCGCCCGCGCCTGCTGATCGAGCACACAATCGTCCACCAGCATCTTCCTGCCTTGTAGATTCGTCGCACCGAAACGACGCAGCAGTGCCCGCACCCGCGCCAGCAACACTTGCCGATCGAACGGCTTGACGAGGTAATCGTCTGCGCCGGCATCCAGAATGCGGACGATGTCCTCTTCGCTTGCATGGACGGTCTGAAACAGCACGGGCATCGTCGACTGCGAACGACCGCGAATTTTCTGCAGGAGTTTCTCGCCGGATACACCGGGCAGATCCCAATCCAGGATCGCGAGATCGGCCCATTGATCAGCCAGGTACTGTTGCGCTGCCAAGCCGTTGTCGAATGGCTCGACGTGATAGCCCTCGGTTTTCAGCCATGACAGCAGCAATGCATGATGCGCAGGGTCATCCTCGACCAACAGGACCCGCACGGGTCTTCCGGAGACCAATTTCATATCGCCACCTTGATTCGTAATAGGCTCGGCATCAGCCGCGCGCCGCCCGCATCGCGCGGTCCGCATCGACCAGCGAGCCGGATGCGGCGCGTGCCTTACCTGCATTCAGACACGGTAAGCGCAACACGAATGTCGTGCCGCCTTGCGTGTTCAGCTCGGCATACAACGCGCCGCCATGGAGTTCGACGATCTGCACCGCGAGTTTCAAGCCGAGACCGAAGCCGGTCTTGCTCTTTTTGCTGAAACGATCGAAATTCGTGACCCGTTCGTTCTCACCCAGGCCGGGAAGGCCCCCGGCACGGTCGTTGACGATCACCTCGACGAAACTGCCGTCATGTCGCAATGTCACCGTGACCGCTTCGCCACGCGGCGAAGCACGCACCGCATTGTCGATCACGTTCTGAATCGCCCGGGCAGCGAAGTTACGCATTCCGCTGACCCAGACCGGCGCATTGTCGGCCAACCATAGCTGCAAGGGGACACCGCAATAGACTGCGGTCACCTCGAGTTGAGAAATGATTTGCCGGACGGCCGCGCGCAATTCGAAGCGCTTGAAGTCCCGAGCACTCAGGTGTTCCGAGACCGACGAGAAAATGAACTGTTCGCCAAGGGACAACACATACTGCGCGAGCTGCGTGATCTGCTGCATCCCACCGCATCGCTCGAAGGCCTCCGGATCGGCAGCGTCCAACTGCGTCAACGCGCTGATCGAATTCAGCGGCGATCTCAAATCATGCAACAGGAACCGCAACGACATTGCCCTCTCGTCGATGCTCCGACTGTACGGCGTTACATCGGTCACCGTGACGACGTTATCCAGCCCGGTCTTGATACTGCCGACCGGCGACGCCTGCACCCACAGCGTCGTTTCCTCGAAGCGTAGATCCAGCCCTCGAGCAAGATCGCCGGGACGCAGCACTTCGGGCAGGCTGAAGTGCTCGCCGAGCGCCGTCTCAAAATCGAGGCCGAGCGGTAACGGCATTTGCAACAGGTCGAGCGCCCGCACGCTGGCGTCTATCACGCGGCCGCTGCTGTCGAGCATGACCACGCCACAGGCCATTGCCTCCACCGCGGCCTGCGCTCGCCATGGCGCAACAGGCGCTCTGCGTTCTTCAGATTCCATGCTCGCCCTCTCTTCCAAGATTCACGCAGTTCCGTAGGCCCTTTTCTCGTTTAAGGCGAAATTACATGCGGCGCCAACAGGAACAGCCGCTCCATATGGTCCTTCTCACTGTCATGGCTGCGGAACAACGCGCCCAGTACCGGGATTTTCGACAGATAGGGCACGCCGGTGACACCGTTACTGTCGCTGTCCTTGCGATATCCCGCAATCAGCAACGCCTGCCCGTCATTGATAAAGGCCTGCGTATTGATCGTGCTCGTGGTGATCACCGGCAGATTGCTGACGGTCTGCGATGTCAGCTCTCCATCCTGAATGGCCACATCCAGCTTGATTCGGGTCTGGCCATCCTCGTCGACGACCATCGGCAGCACGCGAAGCGAGACGCCGGTCGAAACGCTATAAAGATCGCCCGATGTGTAACCTTGTACCGGCACAAAGAACTTGGTCATATTGTCCATCACCGCCTCGATGTTGTTCAATGTGACCACCTTCGGACTCGCATCCACCTTTGCCGTATCCGTCTGCTGCAGCGCGGAGACCCGTGCCATCAAATAGCGCCCCGCATCTCCCAGCACCGCAGCCATCGATACCCCTACCGGCGTTGCCGCGCTGGTCACGCTGCCAGCCAACGATGTTGTCCCAAAATTCTGCGTGATATTGCCGTTATACGTGCTTTGCGCCAGTGTCCCGTCGCCCGTCTGGATGTCGAGATGGCTGTTATGCGCGGTCCAATCCACACCGAGCTGTCGTAGCGCATTGTCTTGAATTTCGATGATGTGCGCTTCGATCTCGATCAACTGCGGCTTGACGTCGAGCCGCTGTATCAATGCGCCGTATTGCGACATCCGGTCCGCCGTATCGCGCACGACCACCGAATTGGTCCGCTGATCGGCGACGATCACCGGCAACGAGCCATCGGTTGTCGCGGAATGCGGCATGTTCTCCGCCGGATTTTGCTGCCCCACCACTGCCTGAAGTTGCGCGGACGGCTGCCCCGTCAATCCGGCGAACAGGCCCTTGTTATCAGCCCCGCCATTCGGCAGCGGCGGCGGTATATAGGGCCCGTTGTAGGTGTTGCCGTTCACGTCGGAGAGCGGTCTTTCATGATTGATCCCGGCGCTACCTGCACTGGCATCGGCGTTGCCGCTGCCACTATCGCTGTCGCCATTGCCGCCATTGCCGCCATTGCCGCCATTGCTACCGCTACCGCTCTTGGGATTGCTCTTCGGGTGGTACAGGCCGTTCAGCACCGCCACCACGCCTTGCAACGTCACCTTTTGCCCGTCTACCGGCACGGTCCGATCTTCCGCCCATGCGTGTTCGAGCGGGAACACGCGTACCTCCGTACCGCTGCGATGCGACGCATTGTCATCGATACGGCTGGCGATGTCCGTGACCAGTTGCACGTAGCGCGGCGGCCCGCTTACCAGGGCCGTCCCCTCGCCGGTGTCATAGACGATAGGGAATCGGCTGTCGGCCACATGCATCTGTTCCAGCGTATCCTGCAGGGTGTCGGTACTCGCCGAATTCAATTTGATCAGTGTACTCTGCAGGTCCGACGCCGACACGATATCGAGCACCTGCCCATCGTAGTACCAGGAAAAACCGAAAGAAGCCGCCAATGTGTCCAGGAAGCGGCGAGGCGGCAGATGGAATTTCCCGCTCACGGAGCCGGTGACATTCGGCGCAATCTTTGTGGCGATACCCTGGCTGGCACCGAAATCGCGCAGCACGTCCTTGATATCTTTGCCATCCGCCGCATAGTCCAGCGAGCCTGTCTTCCAATGGATCGTGGCGGCCTGCGCCACCGGCATCGCGACGCCTGTGAGCATGGCTACCACGGCCGCAGTGACCACAGTCGGTCGTAACGCGCCAGCCGCTTGCGAAACGGCGAATTTCAGCTTTCTGCTCCACTTCATATTCACTTGCCTGATTTGGGTTGACTGCTGATGCATTGATGACTGATCTGCCCGGAAATCCCTGCTGATCGATGGTGCAACTTTAGAAAACGTGACGAGCACACGCGACGACGATCACCTTCACGGCCTTTTCATGTGAAAATTTGGCATCTGTGCTTCATATCTGTGCTTCATTCGACTATTCAGACCGGCCCGAGCATTTCGACCGTCACGCAGGCATTGACCATGACCGCCCCTCATCACGAAAGACGCGACATTACGCGAGAGATCCTGGACCTGATCGATCTGCGGCAGACCTTCACCGATATCCATATCGAACAGGATCGGCCCATCATGATCAAGGCCCCGCGCGGCTGGCTCGCGGTCGGCGAGGAGCCCGTGCTGGCCGACGAACTGATCCCCACGCTCGAGGCCATCGAACCGGACTGGCACGCTTGCCTGGAGCGCGGTGCCATCGATCGTCCATTCGTGCTCACCCGCTGTCGACTGCGGTGCAATATCTACCGCACGTATGGCGGCCGCAAGCTGGTGTTGTCGATTCGTCGTCTGCCCCTGCATCCGTTGCCGCTGGACAAGTTGGGCCTGCCGGCATACATCCGCACGATGATCGACAGCCCGAAGGGTTTGGTGTTGGTGACCGGGCCCACCGGCTCCGGCAAGACCACGACGATCGCGTCGATGCTCGAGCAGATCAACCGCACGCGCAACAGCCATATCATCACGATCGAAGAGCCGATCGAATATGAGCTCGAGGGCCACACATCGATCGTCTCGCAGCGCGAGGTGCCCATCGACACACCGAGCTTCCCGGCGGGCCTGCGCGAAGCGTTGCGGCAGAAACCAGACGTCATCATGGTCGGCGAGATTCGCGACCCCGAAACCGCTGAAACCGCCCTGCAAGCAGGCGAATCGGGTCACCTGGTGCTGGCAACAATGCACACCGGCAGCGCGATGGGCACGTTGACGCGGCTGCTGTCGTTCTTTCCGCCCGAGCATCGCGAGCGGTATGCGATGTCGCTTGCCAATTCGCTGATCGGCGTGATCTGCCAGTGTCTGGTGCCCACCGAAGACGGCGAAAATTTCGTCCTCGCCAGCGAGCTGCTGTTCAACAACAACCAACAGGTTGGCGCGATGATCACCGATCCGGCAAAGATGCCGTTGATCGCCGACTTTTTGAAGCGCAAGCAAGACAATATGTCGCGGCTGCTGAACGAACATCTCGCAAGCCTGGTGGCCAAGAACATCTGCACATCGCGCGACGCGATGCGCTCCACCTATAACCGGATGGAGTTGCATGACCTGTTGCAGACGATCGTGCCGCGCTGAGCGCAGCATGCGCGACGCTCTGGTGGGCCGATAACGCGATCTCCGGGGCAGTGCGGTCTGACGTAACGGA
>CAWUJR010000209.1:0-6780 GCA_963922375.1 uncultured Robbsia sp. | reverse complement strand
TTTCGCGACCATCCGGCCGATCACCCGTCGGTGTCGCGCGAAGAAGTCGCCTTCATCGCTGCTGACCGGTTGCCGGTCGAAGCGGCGGGTGCCGCTCAACCGGGCAGCCCGGTCACCACCGGCGGCAGCGTTTGGCACTATTTACTATCGGTTCCGGTGCTGGGCGTCGCAACGGCGTTTTTCGCCTTCAATTATGTGCTGTACTTCTTCCTGTCCTGGCTGCCCAGTTATCTGACCGACGCGCAGCATCTCGACGTCAAGCACATGAGCGTCGTGGGCATGCTGCCCTGGCTCGGGGCCACGCTCGGTTTCATTCTCGGTGGTGTGATCTCCGATGCGCTTTACAAACGCACGGGCGATGTGCTGTTCGCGCGACGCACCGTGATCGTCATGGGGCTGGGGGTGGCGGCCGTCTGCGTCATGTTGGTCGCGCGGGTCACCTCGCTGGTCCCGGCTGTGGCGCTGATCGCAGTCGCCAGCCTGTTCGCGTTCATGACGCCACAAGCCTGCTGGTCGCTGCTGCAGGATATCGTGCCGCGCGGACGGATCGGCGCGACCGGCGGTTTCGTTCACCTGCTGGCCAACTTGGCCGGCATTCTCTCGCCTAGCGTCACCGGCTATATGGTCCAGTATGGTGGCGGGTATGCGTCGACGTTTGTGCTCACCAGCGTGCTGGCCGCCATCGGTGTGATCGCGATTTTGTTGTCGGTGCGAAAGGCCAACGTCGCGCGCCTGCGCAGCGTGACCGCCGGCTGACGGTCCTGTGCCCCACCCGTCAACTGTGAGCGGGCCGCACGCTTTAGCCGACGGGCCCGTGTCCCGTGCAGCCGACTGAATCGTTCAGCCGCGTCCGACGAACGGCATATTGCTCGCCATGACGGTCAGATTCAGGATATTGGTCGAGAGCGGCAGGCTGGCGATATGACGAACGGCATTGGCCACATGTTCGACATCGAACATCGGCTCCGGTTTGGTCTCGCCATTGGCTTGCAGCACGCCGTGTTTCATTCGCTCGGACAGTTCCGTGACGGCGTTGCCGATATCGATCTGACTCGCGACGATGTTGAATGCCCGGCCATCCAGCGCAATGCTTTTCGTCAGGCCCGTCACCGCGTGCTTGCTGGCGGTGTAAGGCGAGGTAAACGGGCGCGGCGCGTGCGCGGAAATCGAGCCATTATTGATGATGCGACCGCCTTGCGGCGTCTGTCGACGCATCAGACCGAATGCTGCACGGGCGCAGAGGAACACGCCGGTCACGTTCGTGTCGATCACACTGATCCATTTGTCGAGCGGCAGCTCGTCCATCGGCACTGCTGGCGCATTGACACCCGCGTTGTTGAATAGCAGATCCAGTCGGCCATACGTCGATGCGATCTTCGCAAACAACGCCTCCACGCTCACGGGATCGCGAACATCGGTCACGACAGCCAGCGCTTGTTGCCCTTCGCGATGTGCCTGCGCCGCCAAGGTGTCCAGCGGTTCTTGGCGACGACCGGCAAGTACGACCGTGAAACCGTCCGCAAGCAGCCCTATCGCGACGGCACGCCCGATCCCACTGCCGGCACCGGTTACTAACGCAATTTTCTGTGCCGATTCGTTTGCCATCGATATGTCTCCTGGTGAGGTTTGCGTTACGTTGGCGTGGTTGAAGTGGTTGAAGTGGTTGAAGTCGGTGAGGCGGTTGAGGTGGCTGACGGGATGGAGGCTGCTGAGGCGCCGGCGGCGGGTTGACCGGAGGGAATGCCGCCCGAGTGATCGGTGGCGGGTGCATCTGGCGCAGCTTCGCGGCTGCCTTGCAAGCGCTCGACGAGGAAATCGATAAACGCGCGGGTACGCACCGCTTGATTGCGTCGGCTCGGGTAATAGACGAACAGGTCCGCCGCCGGCAGCGACAAATCGGGCAGCAGGCGTTTCAGCCGACCGCTTTCCAGATATTTGGACAGGTCCCATTCCGAGCGGATCAGAATGCCATGGCCGTCCAGTGCCCAGCCGAGCACGATGTCGCCATCGTTACTGGACAACGCGCCGTGTACTTTCACCACCTCGCTCTCGTCGCCTTGCATGAAGCGCCAGACGCCGTGTGCATCGCCATTTTGCCGATGCACGATACAGCGATGCCGCGCCAGGTCCGCCAATGTGGTCGGCGTGCCATGGCGAGCGAGATAGGCGGGTGACGCGCAGACAAAGCGGCGATTCGACATGATGCGGCGGGCGTTCAGCCGACTATCCGGCAACGCACCGAAGCGGATCGCGAGATCGAACGCATTTTCGACGAGATCGATCGGCGCGTCGGTGACTTCGAGTTGGACTTCGACTTGCGGGAACCGTCGGGCAAATTCCGACACCAGTGGGGCGATCGTCGTGCGCCCGAAGCCCAGCGTCGCGTTGATTCGCAGCAGGCCCCGCGGCACCGACCGATTGCTCGAGACCGCATCTTCCATTTCGCGCAACTGCGCGACGATCCTCACGGCGTAATTCAGATAGGTCTGGCCTTCGCTGGTCAGGCTGGCTTGCCGTGTCGTCCGATTCACGAGCCGCACGCCCATGCGCTCCTCGATCTGCGCCAGCCGTTTGGTCGCGGCCGGCGGGGTCAGATTCAACGCCCGGGCCGCAGCCGACAGATGGCCATGCTGGGCCACCAACATGAAGAATTCCAGATCCGACCCGACATCGTTTTTCACTGTGAGTAACAAATGAAGTGAAGATGAGTGAATTCTAAACCTTTCGCCGCGCGATAGTCTTCTCCATCGAAGGTCGGCGCATTGCCGACGTATTGCTCTGGAGGAGACACCATTATGCGCATAGTCGAGATTCGCGAACAAACCCTGCCGATCAGTTCGCCGATCCGCAACGCCTACATCGATTTCAGCAAGATGACGCTGAGCCTGGTGGCGGTGATCACCGATGTGATTCGCGACGGAAAGCCCGTGGTCGGGTACGGTTTCAATTCGAATGGGCGTTACGGGCAGGGTTTGTTGATGCGCGAGCGGATCATTCCGCGTGTGATAGAGGCCGACCCCGATTCGTTGGTGGATGCGAGCGGCGACAATCTGGATCCGCACAAAGTATGGGACGCCATGTTCACGAACGAAAAACCCGGTGGGCATGGGGAGCGCTCGGTGGCCATCGGCACGATCGATATGGCGGTCTGGGATGCGACGGCGAAGATCGCCGGCAAACCGCTGTTCCAGTTGCTGGCAGAGCGCTATGGCAACGGGACGCCGAACAAAGCGGTGTTCGTCTATGCGGCCGGCGGTTATTACTATCCCGGACAGAATCATCAGGCGCTGAAAGATGAGATGCGCAGTTACATCGATCGCGGCTATACGGTCGTCAAAAAGAAGATCGGCGGCGCATCGCTGGACGAGGATCTGCGCCGCATCGATGCGATCCTCAGCGTGCTGCAGGATGGACAGAAGCTGGCGGTGGATGCCAATGGCCGCTTCGATCTGGACACCGCGATCGCTTACGCGAAAGCGCTGTCGCAATACGATTTGTTCTGGTATGAGGAGGCCGGTGATCCCCTCGATTTTGAACTGCAGGCGACGTTGAGAAACTATTACGACAAGCCGATGGCAACGGGTGAAAATCTGTTCTCGATGCAGGATGCGAGAAATCTGGTCCGCTATGGGGGCATGCGCGCCGATCGCGATTGGTTGCAATTCGATTGCGCGTTGAGCTATGGGCTGGTCGAGTATCTGCGCACGCTCGATATGCTGCACCAACACGGTTGGTCGCGCGAGCGCTGCATCCCGCATGGCGGTCACCAGATGTCGCTGAATATTGCCGCTGGGCTGGGCCTGGGGGGCAACGAATCCTATCCGGATCTGTTCCAGCCATTTGGCGGTTTTCCGGACAATGTCCGCGTCGAAAAGGGGTACATTATGATGCCGGAACTCCCGGGCATCGGTTTCGAAGGGAAAGCCGACTTGTACCGCGTGATGCGCCAGTTGAGCGAATGACGAGCACGGATCCTCGCAAGGACCCTGAAGGAGCGCTTGCCATTTTTTGCGATGGCCGGTTAGAATCGCGCCTTCATTAGGGAGTAGCCTACCTCCTTCCTCAGGAGGCGGATGCGTCAACATACTCGGTTTCGACCGTGGCGCATCCAACCGAGTCGGTCTGGCGAGACTATTGATGCAGGCTCTGTCCTTGGTCGGGCGGAGGGTTTGCGTCATGGTTTTCATCGCCGTCCGACCTCGGAGCACAATGTGACGGTCTGCAGTTCCCCCCACAATCAACGCTGCATCCATGCTGGAAACGTCGCCTTTCGCATCGCCGCACCCGGCTGCGGGAGCGCCGCATGACATCGCTGTTGCTCCAAATGCTGCTGATGTTGTTCGTCATCCTGGCCTCGGCCGAATTGTTCACCAACGCACTCGAACACCTGGGAGAGCGTCTTCACATCTCCGAAGGGGTGACCGGTTCGCTGTTCGCCGCCGTCGGCACCGCGCTGCCGGAAACCCTGGTGCCGCTGCTGGCGGTGCTCGGCGGCCATGGCGACAAGGCGGTCAATCAGGAGATCGGTGTCGGCGCGATTCTGGGCGCGCCGCTGATGCTCGCGACGCTGTCGACGTTTCTGATGACGCTGGCGGTGTTGCGTAGCCGCGGCCTGCGCGGACGGGTCATGCCGGAACGCACCGGCTTTACCCGCGACCTCAACTATTTTCTGTTCGCGTTCTTGTTGGCCACCATCGCGATGTTCATCCCGCACGACAATCGCGCGGTGCGCATGCTGTTGAGCGTCGGCTTGGTCAGCGTCTACATTGTCTATGTGGTGATGACCTTCCGGGCGTCTGCCCAATTGGTCGATGACGGTCATGGTACCGAAGCGCCTGGCACGATGTTGCTGTCGCGTACCGGACTGCCGACCAATATCCTAACCATTCTGTTGCAGTTGTTGATTGCGGTCGGGTTGCTGGTGTGGGGCGCGGAAGGATTCATCGGCAGTGTGCGGGGTGTTTCCCGGATCCTTGGTTTTTCGCCGCTGCTGCTGTCGTTGCTGATCATCCCGATCGCCACCGAGTTGCCGGAAAAGATCAACAGCATTCTGTGGGTCCGTCGCGGGAAGGACACACTCGCGTTCGGCAACATTACGGGTGCAATGGTGTTCCAGGGTACCCTGCTGCCGGCCATCGGGATCATGCTGACGCCGTGGGAGCCTCGTCTCGAAGTGCTGACCGGGGTGGTGGTGACGCTGCTGGCGGCAGCATGGATGCGCGTCAATGCGGCGCGCGCGGGATTATTGATCGGCGCATTGCTTTTCAACGGTGTGCTGTACCTCAGTTACCTCGCGATTACGCTGAGCCGGTGAACGCGAGTGCAGTGCGACCGTTCGCCGCAGGAAATCTTCGCTTTGTGTTACCGTAAAGAGCGTAAAACCCCTGCAGTACGGTCTGAGCGTCGCGAAATAATCGGTGCGCGCGGCATAAGTGGAGGGCGGATGGCGAAGCTGCGGCCCGGGAGAGCAAAATGTGGCATCTGGAAGCGTTGATTCCTCCAAGTTGGGGGGCCTGGGCGGTCTTTCTGAGCGTGTTGATCACGCAGATCGGTATTCCGTTCCCGGCAGCGCCGATGCTGATTTTGGCGGGAACGATGGCGGCGGTGGGTGACGGCTCGTTTATCCATATGTTGGGTGCTGCCGTTGCTGCCGTGCTGATCGCCGATACGCTGTGGTTTGCCGCTGGGCGCAGGCACGGTCGCAAAGTACTGAACCGCATCGTTCGTTTCTCGCTTTCGCTGGATACAACGGTGCGCGTCGCCCGTACCGCGTTCGAACGCTTCGGTGCCCCCTTGTTGACGATCTCGAAGTTTGTCCCGGGGCTGGCGTTGGTGTCCGCGCCGTTGATGGGAACGACCGCTGTCGCCGTCTGGGTGTTCTGGCTTTGGGATATCGTCGGTGCGAGTCTTTGGGCGAGCGCTTATCTAGTTGGCGGCGCCGCGCTTGAAAATGAAATCATCGCATTGCTGCAACTCGTCCGGGACAATGGCTGGACCGTTCTGGATGTACTCACATCGATGGCGATATTGATACTTGCATACCGCTGGGTACGCCGTCTGCAGTTTCGACGGTGGCTTGCTCATATTCGCATCAGTCCGGTGCAACTCGCCGAGATGATGCGGTCGGCGGCACCGCCTGTGATCTTCGACGCGCGGCCTGAGGCGGTGCGAAAAAAGGAGCCGGTGCGCATTCCCGGTGCCTCCCGGCTGGACCTCGCGTCGCCGGAGAAGCTCGACGTGACGTCCGAGGGGCGACCGATCGTCGTTTATTGCGTATGCCCGAACGAGGCGACCGCGAAGCGCATCATCAGCCAATTACGGCGCAAGGGCATTCATCATGCGCAAGCGTTGCGCGGTGGATTGGACGCTTGGGAGAAGGCAGGCTATGCGGTCGAACCGATCCCGGCGTTTGGCGCGTGGTCTTCGAGATCGTCAACGCCGGATAGCGATGGCAGTGGGGGCGCCGACGCGCACCCGCGCCCGCCCGTCATTGCCTCCGCGATCACCCCCGCGATCGCCGCCATCGAGTCGGCGCATTCAAGACTACAATGAACGTTGGTCGGCATTCTTCACCGTCGATGTCCGAGGTGAGTCCAAAAAGTTGTCCCTAGCCGTTCGATTTGCCGCAGTCCATTCCACAGGTTTTAGTACGAGATCTATGCCATGCAAGAAGGGCTCTCCGAGGCGATTGCCAATTGCGATCAAGAGCCGATCCACGCGCTGGGCAGTATCCAACCCCACGGCGCGCTGTTGTGTTTGGACGCCGCCGGCCGACTGCTC
>CAWUJR010000208.1:0-6791 GCA_963922375.1 uncultured Robbsia sp. | reverse complement strand
GCGTCATCGTAACGCCCCCGTGCGCGACGGCCCAGCGGTTGAAGTGCCGATCGTCGAGCGTCAGCGACAATTCGCTGCCGGTGGCATCGGCGCGCACGACTTCAATGCCGAGCGCATCCAGAAACGGACTCTGGTGGCGCTCGTCGAACTCGACGGGCACAGGCGTCACGCGCGATGACGCGGCATCGGCGATCTTTTTATCGTGTTCGGTCACGCGGCCCCCTCAACCCGATGTCAGGCGGTGTAGTCGACGCACTGTCGCGCTTCAGTCACGGCTCGAATGAAAGCGACCAGTGCCTGATGCTGCGGATGCTGCAAATAGCCATTCAACGCTTCGGTGTCGTCGAACTCCGAATGCAGCACCACATCGTATGTGGACGCGTAGCCCGCCTCCGCCACGCCCACTTCGAAGCGGCCGATGCCAGGCACCAATGCGCTGCAGCCTTCCAGCAAACGGCGCATCTTTTCGATATTCTCGACCTTGCTGGCGCCTTCCGCTTCGTCTTTGAGCTTCCACATGACAAAATGCTTGATCATCGTCTCTCTCCCTTATGAATTCGGCGACGGCGATTCTACCGCTTTCGCACGGCTTTCAGACTAAAATAGGTTTTGCTTCCCGGTACCAGTTTATGTCGACGCAGCCCGCCACGTACGACGCATCACCCGCCCCTTCATCCAATCCGTCTGATCTGCTCGATCAGTCTGAACCCGTGCGGACGCCCTCTGCCACCGCCCGGCGACTCGCGTCGTTGGACACACAGCGTGAAGGAAGCTTCGCTCAGCTCGGGTCCACTTTTCTGACCCGATTGCCCGCGCGGGCGCTGCCGGACCCTTATCTGGTGGCCGTATCCGAGGACGCGCTGCACGCGCTGGGCTTCGCCGCCGACGCGGGCCAGGACCCGACGTTCATTCGCTTTCTTTCCGGCGACGCCTCGGCCATCGCGACCGCAAGCGCGACGTCTGCGAACGCCGGCCCGGCAGATGACACGCAAACGGATGCCGCTCCAGCCGACAAACCGCTGCCGGCCAATCACACATTGCCGTATGCGAGCGTCTATTCCGGGCATCAGTTCGGCAATTGGGCAGGTCAGTTAGGCGATGGCCGCGCACTTGGACTCGGCGAACTCACCCAATTGAACGGTGAACGCGTCGAGTGGCAACTGAAAGGCGCAGGACTCACGCCGTATTCGCGCATGGGCGATGGTCGCGCGGTGCTGCGCTCGTCGATTCGCGAATTTCTCTGTTCCGAAGCGATGGATGCGCTGGGCGTTCCGACGACCCGTGCGCTCGCCGTCATCGGCTCGGATCTGCCGATTCGCCGTGAAACCGTCGAAACAGCGGCCGTCGTCACGCGTTTTGCGTCTAGTTTCGTGCGTTTCGGCCATTTCGAGCACTTTTGGTCGACCGGCCAACACGACGCGCTGCGGATGCTGGCCGATCACGTGATCGACCGGTTTTATCCAGCACTGCGCGACAGCGACAATGCTTATCTGGGTCTCCTGTCGACCGTCACGCTCCGGACCGCCGAATTGATGGCTCAATGGCAGGCGGTCGGCTTCTGCCACGGCGTGATGAATACCGACAATATGTCGATCCTCGGGCTGACGATCGATTACGGCCCATTTGGGTTTCTCGACGGATTCGACGCAAAACACATCTGCAACCATACCGACACCGGCGGCCGCTACGCGTACCAGAACCAGCCGCAGATCGGGTATTGGAATCTGTTCTGCCTCGCGCAGGCGTTGTTGCCGTTGATTGCGGCGCCACACGCAGGCGACCCACCGGTCGCACAGGGTACGCCGCAAGCAGAACGCGCGATCGAGATCACAAAAAGCGCGTTGGCCCCCTACAACGCGCATTATGCGCAGGCATTCACCGCGCGGATGCGCGCGAAGCTCGGGCTGGAGACCGCCCAGGACGGCGACACGGACCTGATTGACGCGCTGCTAATATTGATGGATGCCAACCGAGCGGACTTCACCTTGACTTTCCGACGGCTGGCTACCATATCGAAACACGTGCCCGACATGTCGGCAGCTGCGAAGGCGCACATCACGGAACAGGGGCAGCGTACGCCAGGCACGGCTCGTCCACGCGCGGACGCCTCTCACGCCGAACCGCGCGATCTGTTCCTTGATCGGCCGGCGTTCGATGCCTGGCTTGAACGCTATCGTCACCGGCTGGCAGACGAGCCGCGTGACGATGAGGCGCGTTGGACTGCCATGCGTCGCGTCAATCCGAAGTACGTGCTGCGCAATCATCTGGCGGAAGTTGCGATCCGTGCCGCGCGTGAAGGCGACTATAGCGAGACCCAGCGCCTGTTACAGGTACTGCGGCACCCGTTCGATGAGCAGCCGGAGCACAATAGCTATGCGGATCTGCCGCCAGATTGGGCGGGTTCACTTGAAGTCAGCTGCTCGTCGTGAGCGCGCCAGCGGCCTTTCCGGTTGCTCACCGCTGCCTACGTGACAATCGCTAAACGGGAATACGATCCTTTGGGTGCGCTGCACCCGCTATGGAGATAGAAGATGGACGATCACGATATCCAATCGCCAGGCACGACCTCGCTCAATGTTACGGGCGATGCGGATGCTGCACGGCGTGCCGCAGACAAATCGGACAAGGCATGGCGTGAACAATTGAACGATATGCAGTATCGCGTCACGCGCCAGGCCGCCACGGAACGGCCTTTCAGCGGCGAGTTCTGGAATCACTGGGAAACCGGTGTCTATAGCTGTGTGTGCTGCGGTGCGGCGCTGTTCGAATCGACGACGAAGTTCGATGCGGGATGCGGTTGGCCGAGCTATTTCAAACCAATCAATGGCGAAGTGATCCACGAGAAAACCGATCGCTCGCATGGGATGCTGCGGGTCGAAGTGCAGTGCAATATCTGCCATGCGCATCTCGGCCATGTGTTCGAAGACGGCCCTGCCCCAACTGGACAGCGTTACTGCATCAATTCGGCTGCGTTACAATTTAGCGCCGAATCTAACCCCGAATCCAAGCCATAGTCCAAGCCCGATCCGGTCCCGACGCTTGATCTTGACCGGCATCCGGCGCGGATCGGCTTCGATGCCTTGCACCGTCAGCGCCAGTCGGGCGTCCGGCGCGAGGCCCGGATCCCCGTTTGCCCTCCGGTCTGTACTTCCGGTTTGTCTCCCGGGTAAGCCTCTTCCCCCAGCCCTTCGCGAATGAAATTTCTTTTCGATCTATTCCCCGTCATCCTATTTTTTGTTGCCTTCAAAATATGGGGAATTTTCACCGCCACCGCGGTGGCCATCGCTGCCACTGTCGGCCAAATCGCCTGGGTCTATTTCCGACATCGACGCGTTGATCCGATGTTGTGGATCAGCTTCGTCATCGTCGTGGTATTCGGCGGCGCGACGCTGCTGCTGCATAACGAAAATTTCATCAAGTGGAAGCCGACCGCGCTGTACTGGGCGTTCGCACTGGCGCTGGGCATCGCGCATCTGATCGGCAAGAATCCGATCGAAGCGATGATGAGTAAGCAAATGACGTTGCCGCATGCGGTCTGGCGTCAGCTGAATATCGCGTGGGCTATCTTCTTTGCGGTACTCGGCGTCCTGAACCTGATCATCGCGTTCCACTTCACGACCGATGTCTGGGTCAATTACAAACTCTTCGGCGGCACCGCGTTGATGGTGATATTTGTGATCGGACAAAGCCTCTGGCTCGGCAAGCACATTAAAAATGACTGATTCCGCCCCTCTTTCCTCCGTCGATACCATGTCCACACCCTCCACCACGCCCACCGGCGCTGCGCTCGGCCCCTGGATCGAAACCCAGTTGACGCAGGCGTTCGCACCGCTCCAGCTCGATGTCGAAGACGACAGCGCCAGCCATGCCGGTCACGCCGGCGCGGCGAGCGGCAGCCATTTCAATGTCAGCATTGTGTCGGCCGCCTTTGCCGGCAAGAGCCGGGTCGCGCGTCATCGCCTGGTGTATGATGCCCTCGCCGACGCCATGCGCAACGGCATCCACGCCCTGGCGATCGTCGCGTTGACGCCAGAAGAATTCGCAAACAGGACTGACAGATGATTTTCAGCAAGACCCGCATGTTGGCTGGCCTCGCGCTTGCCGTCGCTGCCACCTCCACACCCGTTTTCGCGCAGAATGTGGCCGTCGTGAACGGCACGGCGATTCCCTCGGCCCGTGCCGATGCGCTGATCGCCACCGTGCCGCAGCAAGGGCAGGCAGATCCGGAGCAACTGCGTAAAGCCGTACGCGACGAACTGATCAACCGCGAAGTGCTGATGCAGGAAGCCATTCGCGAAGGCGTCATCAATGATCCGGTCGTCAAGCAACAGATGGTCATGGCATCGCAAGCCGTCGCGATCCGCGCGTTGCTCGAACAGTATCTGAAGACGCATCAGCCAAGCGATGCCGAGCTGAAAGCCGAGTACGATCAAGTCACGCAGCAAATGGGTGGCAAGGAATATCACCTGCACCATATCCTGGTCGACAACGAACAGCAGGCAACGGATCTGATCGCCAAACTGAAAGCCGGGGAGAACTTCGAGGATCTGGCCAAGCAATTCTCGAAAGACCCGGGTTCGGCAAAGAACGGCGGCGACCTGGACTGGTCGAATCCGAATGCCTATGTCCCGGCATTTAGCCAAGCCGCAACGCAGTTGAAGCCAGGCCAGATCACCGATACCCCCGTCCACACGCAGTTCGGCTGGCACATCATTCGCCTGGATGGCGTGCGTTCGCAACCGTTGCCGCCGTTCGACAGCGTGAAAGCGCAATTGATCCAGCAGTCGCAGAAGGGTCAGGTCGAACAGTACGAAGCGAAGCTGCGGGGCCAAGCAAAGATTCAGTAACCATCGCCTGCGCGCGCCGCAATGCGCGCGCTGCCCATGAAAAAAGGACCGCAACGCGTATCCAGTGGATACGGCGCTGCGGCCCTTTTTTTCGTCAGGCGACCACCCTGGCCGCCTGATCCTCGCCTGAAAGCCTAGCCCACCCACTTCCGTGCGTTGCGGAACACACGCATCCACGGGCTGTCTTCGCCCCATCCCTCCGGATGCCAGCTCATCGTCACCGAACGGGCAACGCGCTCCGGGTGCGGCATCAATACGGTGAAACGGCCATCGGCCGTGGTCACCGACGTCAAACCGCCCGGCGAGCCGTTCGGATTCAGCGGATATTGCTCGGTCGCTTTGCCGTGATTATCGACATAACGCAGACCGGCAATGACCTTCGCCGCATCGCCTTGCTTTGAGAAGTCTGCAAAGCCTTCACCGTGCGAAACGGCGACCGGGATGCGCGAGCCGGCCATACCGGAGAGGAAGATCGACGGCGATTCGAGCACTTCGACCGTGGCGAAGCGGGCTTCGAACTGCTCAGACTTGTTACGCGTGAAGTTCGGCCACGCTTCGGCACCGGGGATCATCGACGCCAGACTCGACATCATCTGGCAGCCGTTACATACGCCCAGCGCAAACGTGTCCTCGCGACCAAAGAACGCCGCAAACATATCGGCCAATACCGGATTGAAGCGAATCGTCTTCGCCCAGCCCTCGCCGGCACCCAGCACGTCGCCATACGCAAAGCCACCGCATGCAACCGCGCCGGCGAAATCAGCTAGCGTCGCACGCCCTTCGATCAGGTCACTCATGTGCACGTCGCGTGCCTCAAAACCGGCACGGTCGAATGCATGCGCCATTTCCAGGTGCGAGTTCACACCCTGCTCACGCAACACCGCCACGCGCGGACGCGCACCGGTCACGATGAACGGCGCGGCAACGTCATCGTTCGCATCGAAACTGAGACTCGGCGTGATGCCCGGATCGGCCGCATCGGCAATCGCCGCAACTTCGGCATCGGCGCAGGCCGGATTGTCGCGCAAACGCGCGATCCGATAGCTGACGTCGGTCCACTGACGCTGCAGATCGGCCCGCGGTGCCGTATAGATCCGCTTCGCATCGCGGAAAATCTCGATGTCGCCACGTTCATTCGGCTTCCCGACCACGTGGCTGCATGCCGATAGATCATGCTCACGCAGTATGGCGAAGACCGCATCGCGATCCGCCGCACGAACCTGGATCACCGCACCCAGTTCTTCGTTGAACAGCGCGCGCAACGTCCGATCGTGACGTCGACCCGATGTCTGCTTCGCCCAGTCTTTCGCGTCACCGAAATCGGACTCGTGATTCGGATCGAGCGTCAGCATGTCGACGTTCATCGACACACCGGTGTGCCCGGCAAATGCCATTTCGCTCACCGTCGCGAACAAACCGCCGTCTGAGCGATCGTGATACGCGAGCAGGTGGCCGTCGCTGTTCAGGCGCTGAATCGCATCGAAGAAACGCTTCAAATCCTGTACATCGTCGAGGTCCGGTGCGACGTCGCCGATCTGATTGATCACTTGTGCGAGGATGCTGCCCGCCATCCGGTTGCGTCCGCGTCCCAGATCGATCGAGATCAACACGGTGTCGCCGACCTCTGCGGTGCGGCGCAATTGTGGCGTCAGGTGCTTGCGGACATCGGCAACGGCTGCGAAAGCGGACACGATCAAGGTGACCGGCGCGACCACTTCTTTCGCAACCCCGTCTTCACGCCATTGCGTGCGCATCGACAACGAGTCCTTGCCGACCGGGATCGACAGACCCAGCGCCGGGCACACTTCCATGCCGACGGCGCGCACCGTGTCGAACAGCGCGGCATCTTCACCCGGCGTGCCGCAGGCAGCCATCCAGTTCGCCGAGAGCTTGATCGACGACAGCGCACCGATCGGGGCAGCGGCGATGTTCGTGATCGCCTCG
>CAWUJR010000207.1:0-6793 GCA_963922375.1 uncultured Robbsia sp. | reverse complement strand
CCAGAACAGTGACAAGCCCGACAAAATGCCGGCTGCTGCCACGCACAACGCGATCACCGCCAGCACCGGTTGCGCGCCGACGAAGCCGCTCGCGGCAAAGCCGACCGCGCCGACGATCAACGCCACTGAAAAATGCATCCGACGCGAACGGTAACGATCGGCACTGATGCCTGATAGCACGATCACCGGAATGGCGACCAAATACGGAATCGCGGACAACCAACCGATCGTCGAGACGTCCGTTACACCGCTGTCCTTCAGGATGGACGGCAGCCAGAAGCTGATCCCGTACAGACCGATGATCTGGCAAAAGTACACCGCACATAGCTTCCAGATATTGACGTCCCGCAAGAATGTCCATGCATCGCCATGGACGATTTTATCCGCATCCTCGTTGGCGATCGCAAGGTTGACTTCCCGCTTCTCCGCGTCGCTGAGCCAGCGCGCATCATTCGGTCGGTCGACCATCATGACCAACACAGCGAAGCCTGCAACGAACGCAGGAATGGCCTCCAGCAAGAACAACCATTGCCACCCTTTCATAAAATCCGAATGGGCGAACGCATGCATAATGCCGCCCGAGATCGGCCCGCCGATCATCCCGGCGAGCGGGATCGCGACATAGTAGAGACCAAGCGCAAAGCCGCGTTTCTTCGCCGGGAACCAGTACGTCAGATACAACATGATTCCAGGCGAAAACCCCGCTTCCGCCACGCCAAGAAAAAACCGGACCATATAAAACTGCCATGGCGTCTTGACGAACAGCGTCAGCCCAGACACGATTGCCCATGAAATCAGGATCCGGGAGATCCAGCGGCGCGCGCCCACACGATGCAACGCCACATTGCTGGGCACTTCGAAAATGAAATAACCGATGAAGAAGATACCCGCGCCCAGGCCATATATCGCATCGCTGAAATGCAGATCCGACATCATTTGCAGTTTGGCGAAACCGACGTTCACGCGGTCCAGATAAGCGCATAGATAGCAAAAAACGATGAACGGCATGATGCGCCAACTGATCTTGCGATACACGTCGCCGCCGGGCCGTTCCGAGGCGCGTGCATCCAGCGCCGTGTCAGTGTACGGATTCATTTGTCTCCTCCTGGGCCCTGTATTTATCGATACATGAGCCCGATGCGTACGCCTTTTTGTCCAGGCTTGACCTCGCGTCTGCGTGCCCGATTTCGTCTATCAGGACGCGAGCTTCTCTTCCGGCAGAACGATGTTCATCTCCCGGCGGAACAGGCTTTCCATTTCGCGCCGCACGCGCACGGCCTCCTTGTTCGCGTCGAACGATACATCGCTCCAGCGCACGGTTTGCCCGGCCTTGATCGGGCGCTGCAGCACCATATTGTGCGCAAGGCCGATCGGTAGCGCGCCACGCAATAGCGAGTCCTCTGCGGGCATCAATTTTCCATACACGGTGAAACCGCCCTCGCCGTCCAGTTTTTCGCCCGCCCGAAGATCGCATTTCGCGGTCGCGGCCACATCGCCACGCAGCAATCGGGTCGCGCCGGTCGCTTCGCCACGCACCGCGATGCTGGCGATCGACTGCCCCAGTTCCAAGCCGATCAGGTGGTACGGTTTATACATCGCCGCATAACGGCCGGTACTGTCGGTCTTCAGACCGTATTGCGAGAAGCATTCTTCGACATATTTCGATGGCGCCTCGAACACGACATACACACCCCAGCGCAAGTCGCGAAACACCGGGCGCCCGTCCCGTTCGAGCGACGATACCACTTCCACATTACCGCGATGGGACAAGATGCCACCATCGGATGCCGGCCGCAGAATATTCGGCAGATCGTCGACGCCGCACGGCGGGAAGCTCAAACCGTCGGACGGCGGCCGCAAGTCGCAGCCGTTCGCGACGGCGGCCATTTCCAGCGCCGATTTCGTACCATCGAGAAACGAATTGAACATCTGCGCATTGAAGTCGCCCGAACCCACCTGTTCCTCGGAGAAGCCATAGTGGCCCCATACCGTGTCGGGGGTGGATTGATGATAGGCGGGCAAATACTTGGTTCCTTTACCAGCACAGATGACTTCGAAACCGATGGTACGCGCCCAATCGACCATTTCCGCGATCAGCGCGGGCTGATCGCCGGATGCCATCGAATACAGCACCCCGGCTTCTTTCGCACGGCGCGCGAGCAATGGCCCCGCGAGCACATCGGCCTCCACATTGACCATGACGATGTGTTTTCCATGCTCGCAACACAGCAACGCGTGATGGATACCTGCCGACGGGCTACCCGTCGCGTCGATGACGATGTCGACGTCGTCGCCCTTGATCATCGCGTCGGCATCGTCGGTCACGAAAGTCGTGCCATGCTGCCGGGCATCGCGCCACGAGGTCGCGGCGTACCGCTCAGCGTCCCAACCCACGCGCTTCAGCGATGCTTTTGCACGGTCCGGCGACAAGTCGGCGACCCCGACCAGGTGGATGCCGGGTGTACGGGGCGCCTGGGACAGATACATCGATCCGAATTTCCCCGCGCCGATCAGACCGACACGCACCGGCTTTCCCGCTGTTGCGCGGGCGGCCAACTTTTCACTCAATGACATGGTTATCTCCGTCGTTTTCGTTGTATTGAACCGAACCGCGCCATGGGACTGCGAGCCATTCCGTACGGCGCCCATGCGCTGCTGTGTTACGGGATGGCTGCCTTCGTCAGTACGATGTCGGTGGATGACATACACGATAGCATTATGCTTTTTGCAATAGAATGAGCAAATTCACAAACCTCTTGTGCAAAAATCCACATGCGCGGCTTTGATTGGGACGACATACAAGCGTTTCTTGCGATCGCGCGCGCCGGCCGTCTGACCGCTGCGGCGCAGCAACTCGGCCTGGATCACTCGACGTTGAGCCGCCGCATCGCGTCATTGGAAGCGGCGCTCGGCGCACGGCTTTTCGATCGGCGTACGGTCGGATTCGTATTGACGCAGGAAGGCGAGCAACTGATCGAAGACGCGGAGTCGATGGAAAGTCTCGCGTTGAAAATGCGCTCACGCCTCGACGACAAATCCATCGGCTTGACCGGCACGGTTCGCGTCGGCACGCCCGAGGGATTCGGTACCTACTTTCTTGCGCCGCGGCTTGCGCGTCTCACGTCGACCCATCCGAACCTGGACGTCGAGCTGGTGGCCAACCCGCGCCTGTTCAGCTTGTCGAAACGGGAAGCAGACGTCGCCATCACGATGTCGCGCCCGACGCAAGGCCGGGTTTATGCGGAGAAGCTGGTGGACTATGCGCTCGGCATATATGGTGCGCGCGGTTATCTGCACGACACTGCGCCCATTCGCACGCGACAGGATCTGATCGGACGGCCCTGGATCGGTTATATCGACGATCTGATGTGGACCACAGAATTGGATTACTTACCGCACGTGGCAACGAATCTGTCGCCACGGGTACGCATTTCGAACGTCATCAGTCAGGCGGCGGCACTGCGTGGCGGGATCGGTTTAGGCGTTCTGCCGTGTTTTATCGCCGCGACGGAACCGGATCTCGTTCGCGTTCTACCCGATGACGTGATGCTCTCCCGTTCGTATTGGATGGTGACGCATGCCGATACGCGCGACGTCGCTCGCGTCAAATTGATGAGCGAATTCCTGCGGGCCCAAGTGGCGCGGCAGGAAGACGGACGCGCGTTCTGGCAAACCGGCGTTTGAGCCATGTCGCAATGGATGCGGCCACAGTGACCGCTGGGACCGCAGGTCCGCAATGAAGCTGGCAGCTGGCAGATGGCTTTGTGGGGAAAAGCACAGTGACAGCTGCGTTATCCTGTTATACCTCGCCGACGATCCGCGTGTTGATGCAACGGCGACGACGGACCGTGAATCGGTCATCTTTATAAGCCGGGTGGCGGCCTTCGCCACGTCTCCCCATTTTTTCTGCAGTGCGATGGACCCGTTGTCCGCCATAGCGCTTAGCGTATTCCGGCACCATGGCTGGGAGACGCCAAGCGCCTCTTCGATACGTCAAAAAGGGAAATGACCATGCCTTATGTGACAACGAGCGACAAAGTTGACATCTTCTACAAAGACTGGGGCCCAAAGGATGCCCAACCGATCGTGTTCCATCATGGCTGGCCGCTGTCTTCGGATGACTGGGATGCCCAGTTGCTCTTCTTTGTCCAGAAAGGCTATCGCGTGGTGGCACACGATCGACGGGGCCACGGCCGATCAGCGCAAGTCTCAGAAGGACACGACATGGACCACTACGCGGCCGATGCCTTCGCGGTGGTCGAAGCGCTCGATCTGCGCAATGCCGTGCATATTGGTCATTCGACCGGCGGCGGCGAGGTCGCGCGCTATGTCGCTCGACACGGACAACCGGCCGGCCGCGTGGCAAAGGCCGTGCTGGTCAGCGCTGTCCCGCCGTTGATGCTCAAAACAGAGACGAACCCCGAAGGGCTGCCGATCGACGTCTTCGACGGATTTCGCAGCGCGCTTGCGGGCAACCGCGCCCAGTTCTTCCTTGACGTTCCCACCGGGCCTTTTTATGGTTTCAACCGTCCCGGCGCGACGGTACATCAGGGTGTGATCCAAAACTGGTGGCGACAAGGCATGATCGGCAGCGCGAAGGCGCACTATGAAGGCATCAAGGCATTCTCGGAAACCGACCAGACCGAAGATCTCCAGGGGATTACCGTGCCGACACTGGTCCTTCACGGTGAAGACGACCAGATCGTCCCCTACGCCGATGCGGCGTTGAAGTCGATCAAGCTGCTGAAAAACGGCACGCTGAAGACCTATCCTGGTTATCCGCACGGCATGTTGACGACGCATGCCGACATATTGAATGCGGACTTGCTTGCATTTGTGCAGGCCTAAGAGCATCGGGGGACGACGCGTCGCGTTGCCCGATCAGTTCGTCTTTGCCACCGTAATCGATCTGCGCAAAACGAACGTTGCCGTCCCCTTTAATGCGAGCGGCCTCGCAGTCGGCCGCTTGATCCGTTTTTCCACGGCGGTGACCAGCACCTTCGCGTGCAACGCAATATCCTGTCGAAACGTCGACAGCGACATCGTCTCGCTGGCGGCATACGGCATGTCGTCGAAACCAAGCACCGACACATCTTCCGGAACGCGCAGGCCCCGGCCGTACAAGCGGTTGATCGCACCGATAGCGCAGAGATCGTTATCCGCGAAAATCGCAGTCGGTATGTCGTGCGGGTTGCCCGGTTCACGTCCCGTGCCTGCGTCCAGCAACCTATCCACGCCGTTACGCCCATCATCCAGTTCATGGCCTCCCGGGATCGACCGAGGTTCGAGCCCAGCCGCCAGCATCGCGGCCGCATAGCCGCGTCGTCGCCCTTCGGCGCCCGGATGGCTCCCGCCATCGATATGCGCGATGCGTCGGTGCCCGAGCTGGATGAGGTGTCGAATGCCATCGCCGACGATGTCCTCTTCATTCAGCGACAGCGTCGTGATGTTGACATCGGGGTATTCCTGACCGAAGTAAACCGTCGGCACCCGTTGCGCGATCGTCTCCAGCAGCGTCGAATCGGGATCCGTACTGATTAGAATGACCCCTGCGACACCAATCGTCAGCAAGTGCTCTATCTGATCCAGCAGGGGGGGCGCGCCTTCGCCACGAAGCGATACCACTGAAATCAGATCGCGCTCGCGCAACTGCGCGTTGATCGCGCCCGCCATGATAATGTGAAACGGATTCAGCGGCTCGCCGATCACGACGCCAATATCACGACTATGCTTGCTGGCGAGCTGGCGCGCCGCGTGATTCACACGATAGCCCATTCGTTCCGCCACCTGACGGATCTGTTCCCGGGTTTCGGGCTTCACGGCGCCTTTCTCGGACAGCGCCCGTCCCACCTGGGCCACCGATACACCCGCCTCCCGCGCAATGTCGACGATCGTTACGCGCTTGTTCATGTCGACTTTTCCTTCATGTTCATCTGTTCAGAGCGTGAGCGAATGACGCGCCTGTGTTCGGTATCACCGTCACTGCCGCCCCACATCTTAGACGCTGTTCCGACGTGGCGTCGAAAACTGCGCTGATTTGTCGCATTGTCGTTTGACATATCGTCAGCGGAGCGATAGCATTCCGTAATGAGAACGTTCTCATGAGAGCGTTCTCATTACGACGTTTCCGTTCTCTCCTACGATTTGTTCGTCGATCACGGTGGCGCTGCCTTATATCTCATCGGATATCAGATAGCTGACAGTACGCCCAGGATCGCTCCGTAATCTGTGATGAAGGTATGACGCCATGGACCGCAGAAGTTTTCTTTTAGGCGCAATTTCGATCCCGCCGATATCCAGCTTCGTCTTACAGAAGGTCGCATTCGCCGAGAACACGCCGACAAGCAGCTTCATGCGGGTCAGTTGGGTATTGATCGGACGGCAGGACCTCTCGCCCGGCATTGCCGACAGAATCGAAGTACTGCTGAAACAGCGCATCCCCGACTTCGATCAGAAATTTGCGGCGCTGAACCGGGCGCTTGCCCCCGCGATTAAAGACGAGCGGATGCGCAACGTCGCGTTGAAGGGATTATCTGCTGCCGACACCGCGTTCGCTGTGGACATAGCCAAGCCGTGGTATCTGGGTTATATCGGGACGCCGTCCGGTTCCATTCTCAAGGACGACGCCGCTTTCGTCACCTACCTGAATGCGCAGGCGTATGAGGTCGTCCGGCAGGACCTCCCCAGAACGTCTTACCCCCCCGGTGGCCGCGGATGGTGGCAAGCCGTTCCTCCCGGCGTCACGGCCCCGGCGATGCCCGCCCGTGTCACGGAGTGGGCCTGGCAGCCGGAT
>CAWUJR010000206.1:0-6803 GCA_963922375.1 uncultured Robbsia sp. | reverse complement strand
TTGGCGACGATGAAATGGCCAACGACCAGGTCAGCGTCAAGCCGTTGCTGCGCCAAGGCGATGAGAGCGCAGGCGTGGACGCCACGCAAACGCGGGTGGCGTTCGACGCACTGACCGATCATTTGATCGAGCGGATGACGAGCGGCGTGTTCGACGACGAAGAAGAAGCGCCTAACGACGATACCGCAGACGCCTGACACGCCCACTGCTGACAGATTGTCTGCCCGCGAAGCGGTGCCGACCCTCAGGAAATACGACGAAGACTGATGAGCTATCACGACGAACAAGAAACGCTGGACAACCTGAAGGCATGGTGGGCAAGTTGGGGCAATGCCGTGACTTGGGCATTGCTGGTGGTATTGCTGGCACTGGCGGGCTGGAGCGGGTGGAATTACTGGCAACGCCGCCAGACAGCCGAAGCCGCTGTGCTGTACGAGCAGTTCCAGCAAGCGGCTGGCGCAAACGACGTTGCCCATGTACGGCGTGTGGCGTCCGATATGGAGCAGTCGTTCAAGCGCACGCCGTATGCGCAGATGACCGCTGTTGGCGCTGCCGCCGCGCTCTATCAGAGCGGCGACACGGAGGGGGCAAAGGCTCAACTGCAATGGACGATCGATCATGCGCGCGACGACGCGTATCGTCAGATCGCGCAGATCCGGCTCGCCGGCGTGTTGCTCGATCAAAAATCGTACGATGCAGGTTTGGCGCTGGTGAGCGGTGACGGCAACGATGCATTTGCCGCATTGCGTGCCGATCGTCGCGGCGATTTGCTCGCAGCAGAAGGCAAGCGTGCCGATGCGCGCACCGCGTATCAGGATGCGTTGAAGCAACTGGCGTCGGATGACGCATCGACTCACCAGTTGATCCAATTGAAGCTCGATTCGCTGGGCGGTTGAGCGGCACGCCTGACGCGCAGCACGCGTCGGACCGGTCGGATCTATCAATCAAAGCGATAAGTCAGATCTTTGAGCGCGGCACTCTCGGATCGATGCCAACGGCAGCAACGTGGCGCGACCGATGCCGGTTCCTTTTTTACCCGCTTTTCGTGCGCGATGCGCCGTGTGCGCCGATGCGTTTTTCTTCGCGGAGTTGACTCG
The DNA here is from genome assembly GCA_963922375.1 of uncultured Robbsia sp. GTDB lineage: Bacteria > Pseudomonadota > Gammaproteobacteria > Burkholderiales > Burkholderiaceae > Robbsia. Next base: position 5,706 of record CAWUJR010000206.1, on the reverse strand, counting down.
ATAATGCTGCACCACAAGACCCCATCCTTCCGTCGCGTCGGGTACGCGTTGGCCCTGGCTTCCGTGCTGGCCGTCCTGAGCGCCTGCGCGACGAAGGATCCGCGTCGTACGCCGACGCCGCTCACCGCGTTCAAGCCGGTGCTGGAGGTCAAGCAAGCCTGGAAGGCGGATGTTGGGAAGGGCGGTCATTTCCTGTTCCATCCGGCGTTTGCCAACGGCGCGGTCTACGCCGCGGGCGCAAACGGATCGGTCGGCAAATTCGACGCGACCACCGGTCACACGATCTGGAAGGTCAAGTTGCATGCGGACCTGTCCGCCGGTGTCGGCACCGATGGCAATCTGTCGGCGGTGGGCGGCCTGGACGGCACGCTGTATGTGCTCGATGCGAACGGCAAGCAGGCGTGGAGCGCGAATGTCGGCGGCGAAATCCTTTCTGCACCGCTGGTCGGCAACGGTTTTGTCATCGTGCGCACCGTCGATGGCCGAGTGACCGCGTTCGACGCGCAGACCGGCGAACAAAAATGGGTTTATCGTAATCGTGCGGTGCCGCTGAACCTGCGTACCACGCTCGGTCTGACGTTCGCCGGTACGAATGCGGTGCTCGCCGGCTTCCCGGGCGGCTCGATGTCGGCGATCAGCCTGGCGAACGGCGATCCGTTCTGGCAGTCGGCGGTGTCTTATCCGCAGGGTGTCACGGAGGTCGAGCGCATCAACGATGTGTCGGGAACGCCGCAGTTGGTTGGTCGTCTGGCGTGCGCGGGAACGTTCCAGGGCAAGATCGGCTGCTTCGATGTCGAAAGCGGTCGCCCGGTGTGGGAAGTGTCGTTCTCGACGTATAACGGTGTGGCCGAGGACGCACAGTCCGTGGTGGCCTCCGATGACTGGTCGATCGTCCATGCATTCGATGCCAATAGCGGCAAGCCGCAATGGCAAAATGACGCATTGAAGAATCGCGACCTGAGCCGCCCGGTGCTGTTAGGCCGTGCGGTCGTAGTCGGCGACTATCAAGGCTTTGTGCACTTCCTGTCTGCGGACACCGGAACGTTCATCGCCCGTATGAAAACCGACGGCAGCGCGATCACTGCGCCCGCCGTCCTTGCCGGACAATCACTCGTCGTCCAGACACGGGACGGCGATCTGTACGCTTTCCAGCCACAATAACGCTGGTGTTGACGCCAACGGCCGGCGTAGTGAGCCGGCCGTCGTCGTTTTGAGAACTGTATTATGAAACCCGTGATAACGCTGGTCGGGCGCCCGAATGTCGGCAAATCGACTCTTTTTAATCGCCTGACGCGTTCACGCGATGCGCTGGTCGCCGATTTGCCCGGTTTGACCCGTGACCGCCACTATGGCGAGGGCCGGGCCGGCTCGCGTCCCTACCTCGTCGTCGATACCGGCGGTTTTGAGCCGGTGGCCAAGGAAGGCATCCTGTTCGAGATGGCGCGCCAGACGCGCCAGGCGGTCGAAGAATCGGATGTGATCATCTTTCTGGTCGATGGCCGCCTCGGTCTCGCACCGCAGGACGCTGCCATTGCGGCTTACTTGCGTAAAACCGGTCGTCCGGTGTTCCTGGTCGTGAACAAGGCCGAGGGCATGCGCTACGGCTCGGTCGCCGCAGAATTCTATGAGCTGGGCCTCGGCGATCCGCGCGCGATTTCGTCCGCGCATGGCGACGGCGTCACCGAGCTGATCGAAGAAGCGCTTGAGCGCGCGTATGCAGGCCGTCCGGAAGAGGTCGATGATGCCGCGACGCGCGGCACGAAAATCGCGATCGTCGGTCGCCCGAACGTTGGTAAATCGACGTTGGTCAATACGCTGCTTGGCGAAGAGCGCGTGATCGCGTTCGATATGCCGGGCACGACGCGCGACTCGATCTATATCGATTTCGAGCGTCAGGGGCGGCCATACACGCTGATCGATACCGCCGGTATCCGCAAGCGTGGCAAGGTGTTCGAGGCGATCGAGAAGTTTTCGGTGATCAAGACCTTGCAGGCCGTGTCCGATGCCAATGTCGTGATCCTGCTGCTGGATGCGCGCCAGGAGATCAGCGAGCAGGATGCGCATATCGCTGGCTTCATCGTCGAACAAGGCCGGGCACTGGTCGTTGGGGTCAATAAGTGGGATGGACTTGACGATTACAGCCGCGAAAAGGCAAAAGCCGATCTCGCGCGCAAGCTGCGTTTCCTCGGTTTTGCGAAGAACTTTTTTGTTTCGGCAACCGAAAAGACCGGCATTGGTCCGCTGATGCGGGCGGTCGACGAGGCGTATGCCGCGGCAATGGCCAAGTTGCCGACGCCGAAGTTGACGCGTGCATTGATCGAAGCGGTCGAACATCAGCAGCCGCGTCGTAAGGGCGCAGTCCGGCCGAAGCTGCGCTATGCGCACCAAGGTGGGCAGAACCCGCCTATCATCGTGGTACACGGTAATGCGTTGGACGCGATCACCGATTCGTATAAGCGTTACCTGGAAGGGCGTTTTCGCGAGACCTTCGGGTTGGTGGGGACGCCGCTGCGCATCGAGTTCCGCTCCGGCGACAACCCGTATCTGCAGAAAGACTAGGCCGCGCCCCCGTTGCGTCCCGGGTCAGACCAGCGAACAAAATCGGCTATAGTGTTAACGACTGGTCAAGCCAATTCCTCTGGGCCATAAAACTTCTAAATGGGAGCAATGTCGGGCGGCTTTGGCTGTGTGTTCGGCTGATCGTCAGGCCGATGTTGTACCCTGATCCTAAAACCCCGATAACAACAGGGAGTCTGCTATGAGTCAAAACAACAAAGGGCAACTGCTTCAGGACCCGTTTCTTAACGCCCTGCGCAAAGAGCACGTCCCGGTCTCCATTTACCTGGTCAACGGTATCAAATTGCAAGGCCAGATCGAATCGTTCGATCAATATGTGATTCTGCTGCGCAATACCGTGACGCAGATGGTGTACAAGCATGCGATCTCCACGGTCGTCCCGGCGCGTGCCGTCACGCTGCCGGCGCCGGAAGCGCGCAACGACTAATCTTTCAGCGGCGATCGCTCCGGGCGGCGGTATCGTGGCGCTGCCCGCGCTCGTCGCTTTTTCAGAACATACAATTTGACACGCGCTGCACTCGTCAACATCGATTTCGGCAAGACCGATTTCCAAGCCAGTCTGGAAGAATTGGGACTCCTCGCTACCAGCGCGGGAGCCGAACCCGTCGTCACTGTGACCGGTCGGCGAGCGAGCCCCGATTCGAAGCTCTTCATCGGCAGCGGCAAGGCTCAGGAGCTCCATGAGTCGATCGTCGCCAATGACATTGATCTGGTTATCTTCAATCACCCGCTTTCCCCCGCACAGCAGCGAAACCTGGAACAGGTGCTCGAAACACGCGTCATCGATCGGATTAGTCTGATTCTTGATATCTTTGCACAACGTGCGAAGAGTGCAGAGGGTAAACTGCAGGTCGAACTGGCGCAGTTGCAGTATCTATCGACGCGACTCGTTCGGGCGTGGACCCACCTGGAAAGACAAAAAGGCGGGATCGGCTTACGGGGTCCTGGCGAAACTCAGCTGGAGACCGATCGTCGCTTGCTGGGCGAGCGGGTGAAATATCTCCGCGGCCGACAAAGCAAATTGGCGAAGCAGCATGGCACGCAGCGTCGCGCGCGTGAACGCAGTCAAACCTTTTCGGTATCGTTAGTCGGTTATACGAATGCTGGTAAGTCGACGCTGTTCAATGCGATGACGAAGGCGCAGAGTTATGCCGCTGACCAATTGTTCGCGACCCTGGATACGACGTCGCGGCGCGTCTATCTGGGTGATGCGGGCACGATCGTCTTGTCGGATACGGTGGGTTTCATTCGCGATTTGCCTCATGCGTTGGTGGCCGCGTTTCGTGCAACGTTGCAGGAGACCGCGCATGCGGACGTGTTGCTGCACGTGGTAGACGCGGCGAATCCGGCGCGGCTCGAACAGACGGAGCAGGTAAACAAGGTGTTACGGGAAATCGGGGCCGACAAGGTTCCGCAAATCCTAGTTTGGAACAAGATTGACGCTGCGCCCGAACTCCTTGACGTTAAGCCAGTCGAAAGAAATGAGTATGGTAATATTTCCCGCGTTTTCGTCAGTGCGCGGGAAGGGCGTGGGCTGGATGCGCTGCGCAGCGCCATCGCCGAAGCGGTGATTGCACGGGATATGGGCGAGGAATCTGGCGATCGTGCAGACCCGGGAGATCCCCGGTTTCTCGATCCCGACGCGTCCGACGACCTGCCGTTCCCGTCACGCGATTAGTCTCTTTGGGGAACCACGCGGCGCGCTGCCGGCATGCTTGTGCTGACCGGGCGGCGCGCCGCGACTTTCTGCGAGCAGCGCGTCGCTGTCTTCAGCGCGCATCCGCCCAGCCGACCTTGGCACAACCCGCACTAACCAGCACTAACCGGCTGCTTCATGGTGAAAAATCATAAATACGGTACGTACAGTAAGTTTTGGCAGCACGCATCGGCTGTCTTCTCACTGAATGATCCGGGCTGGGGCCGTGGCGATCAATCGAGCGGCAACCGTAACGGCAACAAGGACGGGTCGGAGAACGATCGGCGCAACGATCGTCGCAACGACCCGAAGCGCCCGAATGACGACGGTCGTCGCGAAGGCGGTGGGCCGCCGGATCTCGATGAGCTGTGGCGCGATTTCAATCAGCGCCTGAATCGCCTGTTCCAGCGTAAGGGCGGGAATGGGAATGGTGGCGGCAAGCCCTCGCTGGACGGCGGTCGCGGTGGCCGCGCCGGGATGGTGGGTATCGGCGTCATCCTGGCAATTGTCGCGCTCGCCTGGCTGGGCAGTGGTCTCTATATCGTGCAGGAAGGGCAAGCGGGCGTGGTGCTGCGTTTCGGCAAGTATGTCGATACCACCGGTGCCGGCGTGCAATGGCGTCTACCTTACCCGTTCGAATCGAATGAAATCGTCAATATGTCGCAGGTGCGTTCGATCGAGATCGGTCGGAGCGGCACGATCCGCGAAACGAATCTGAAGGATTCGTCGATGCTGACGGCCGACGAGAACATCATCGACGTAAGCTTCGCGGTGCAATACAGGATCAAGGACGCCGCCGATTTCCTGTTCAATAATGCCGACGCGGAAGCCAACGTCGCGCAAGCGGCCGAGACGGCCGTGCGCGAGATCGTAGGCAAAAGCAATATGGATTATGTGCTGTACGAAGGGCGCGAGCAAATTGCGCTCGAGCTGTCGGCGACGATTCAGAAGATCCTTGATTCGTATTCGGACGGCATTCTGGTGACCAGCGTGACCATGCAAAGCGTGCAGCCGCCCGAGCAGGTGCAAGCGTCGTTCGACGATGCAGTGAAAGCGGGGCAGGACCGCGAGCGTCAGAAGAATGAAGCGCAAGCGTATGCGAACGATGTCATTCCGCGTGCACGTGGTACGGCCGCGCGAATGGGCGAAGAGGCCGAAGGCTATCGGGCGAGAATCGTGTCTCAGGCGCAGGGCGATGCAGATCGCTTCGACGCGGTGCAGGCCGAGTATGCGAAGGCGCCGGCGGTTACCCGCGAGCGGTTGTATCTCGACACGATGCAGCAGATCTATTCGAAGTCGTCGAAGATCCTGATCGACAGCAAAGCGAACAACAGCATGATCTATTTGCCGCTGGACAAATTACTGGCGCAGCAGACGGCGGGGTCCGGATCGTCGGGGGCTAACCCGTCGGGAGCGGCCGCGTCGAACGGCGG
>CAWUJR010000205.1:0-6822 GCA_963922375.1 uncultured Robbsia sp. | reverse complement strand
TCGATGCCGCGCACCGCGCACGGTGTGAGGATCTTGACGCCCTGTTTACGCAACGCGTTGGCGATCGCCGGCGCGGCCAGTTGCGGTTCGGCACGGCCGTCGCCAGGCGTATAAAGGCCACTGTTGAACGACCTGCGCGCACCCGGCAAAAGCGTCCCAATCTCCGCGCTGCCCACCTCGCGCGTATCGAACGCATCGCCACCGATAAGACGGGCTTTTTCCAACCATTTGCGATTCCCGTCGAGCGCTTTGTCGTCGTTGGCCATATAGAGAATGCCGGATTGCTTGAACCCGGTGTGGATACCGAGCTTCGCATCCAGCGTGCGCCAGATCTTCAGGCTCTCGATGCTGAGTGCGAATTCACGCATGTCGCGGTGCGTGACGCGCACCCATCCCCAGTTCCGACTGGACTGTTCTCCGGCGATCGTGCCTTTTTCACATACCGCCACGCGCAGGCCCTTCTCATGCAACGCCAGCGCCGTACTGATACCGATGATGCCTCCGCCGACCACCACGACATCCACCTCGACGGGTAACGCGGTGTCGGGTGTGACCGGTTCTACTTTAGGTCCCATGCTGCTCCTTGCGCTGACGCGCACGCTGATTATCCTGCCGTATCTGCTGCACCGGCTGCCGTCCCTTGGGCGGCATCTGCCCTTCCTGCTCGGCCGCATGCCACGCGCGCTCGCGTTGGGTGATCGCTGGCCAAGCGGAGAACCGCTGCATCGATGCGATCACGGCTCCCCTTTTTCGTCCGCTCCCTCTGCCCCCTGCCAGGATTTGCGTCGGCTTGTCTGCCCGAAGATGCGCATGGCGATTCGCCCAGCGATCGATGTGATTGATCGCATGTGTCAACGGAATCGTGATCAGTAAATACACCAATCCTGCCGCCACCAGTGGCGACAAATTGGCCGAGTTGACCGACGCGTTCTGCCCGATCGTGAACAGATCCCGCTGCGACATCAGCAGGCCTAGAAAATACACCAGACTCGAATCCTTGACGATCGCGATGAACTGGTTCGCCAGCGCTGGCAGGATGCGCCGGATTCCCTGAGGTACCACCACATGCCGCATGCTACTCCAATAGGGCATACCCAATGCTTGGCAGGCCTGCAACTGCCCTTTCGCGACGCTTTGAATTCCCGAGCGAAAAATCTCGGCAATGTAAGCCGACGCGATCAGCCCCAGTGCGACAATTGCCAACGGATAGGGATTCGGGCCGAAGATCGCCAGGCCTAGCGGCGCGAGTCCTTGCCCGATCAACAAGATCACCAGCGCTGCGGGCAAACCGCGGAAGATATCGATAAAGAGGCGCGCCGGCCATTGTAGCCAGCGCGTGTTCGATACCGCCATCAATGCCAATACCATGCCGGTGCCGATCCCGATCGCCGTCGAACAGATCGACAGCACGAGCGTGTTCACCAGCCCGGTCACCAACAACGACGGCAACGAACCGATCAGCAACGGCCAATTGAGAAAATTCTGCAGGAAGGCATCCATGACGGCACTCCTTTCAAGCGTCGTGAGCGACGCGGTTTGTCCGTGAAGATCGACATCCGACGAACGTCATTTGGACGCCGTCATCTGGTACGGCGGCAGGCTGGTCGGCTTCGGATAAGTCGGGTTGAACTGCGTATACAGCTTCATCCAGGTGCCGTCCGCGACCACTTCATTGACCGCTTTGTCCAATGCCGCTTTCAGTGCGGTGTTGCCTTTATGAATCGGGAATCCGGCCGGCAGATTCAACGCGGAGATATCCAGATTGTCGGCGATCTTGGCCTGCGGATACTTGGTCTGCAGGCCAACCACCAAGGTCTTGTCTTCAAACAGTCCGTCTATGTATTTCGAGCGCATCGAAAGAAAAGCGGCATTGGTATTGGGGAAGCGAACGATCTGCGCGCCCGGAAGATAACTGTCGGAATACGTGTCTTCGATCGTGCCCTGCACGACCCCGATGCGTTTACCCTTCACGCTTGCCTTGTCGCTCGTGATCGTGCTGCCCGGCAACGTGGCCACGCTCAGCAGACCGGTCAAATAACCTTCCGAAAAATCGACCATTTTCAAACGCGCATCGGTGATCGATATCGACCCGGCGGCCAGGTCGAGTTGCTTGTTGGCGACCGCCGGCAGCAAGCCGCTGAAGTCCTGCGCACGGAATGTCGCGCTTACCCCCATTTTTGCGGCAATTGCCCGCAGTAGCTCCACATCGAAGCCAGTCATCTTGCCATTGTCGACGTACGAATACGGTGCTTCATTGGCGTCTACACCAACGATGATCTTGCCCGGCTCCAGCGTACCCACGTCGGCGGCATGCGCATTCGTTACTCCGATCAAACACAACGGCGCGGCGACTGCCAACAGACGTACGAATGAGGTGAACCGAGGTTGCTTGAACCGCATGTTGGTTACTCCGTAATAGTTGAAAAGACGCGGTGGATAACGTGAGTCGAACGTAGGTAAAACGCGGGTCGAACGCGGGTCCACCATGGGTCGAACATGGGTCGAACATGAGTCGATCAAGACAGCGCGGCGCGCTTACGTCCATGCCAGGAGTCGTCCAGCTGATATAACGCCGCTCCCACTGGCACCGCAATGCCACGCAACATCGCCGCGATGTTGACTGGAAATCGTCCCTCGGCGAATGCACAGTCCGATTCGCTTACGTGGAGCATCGACTCCGCAATGCGCTTTCCGAGATAGCTCATCAACGCGACCCCATTGCCGTTGCAGCCCAATGCATAGTGCACGCCGTCGTATTCGCCAATGTGCGCGAGCTTGTCCTGCGTCATGCCCACATAGCCCTTCCATGCATGTGTGATGCGCACGTCCCTTAATGCCGGCCAGAGCTGCACCATTTTTCCGTATAACAAGCGCGCTGCATCGCGCTCGCTGATCTCCCGTATCGCCGGACGGGAACCGAAGATCATTCGGGTGCCATCCGGCGACGGACGCGTATAGAAAAGATTGCGTTTCGAATCGCTGATCATCCGCCTGCCCGGATTGAGCGCGGCCATCAGACCGGGCGGCAACGGTGCGGTGGCAATCTGATAGCTTGCGACCGGCAGCACGCGCCGGGAAAGAAACGACGGTGCGCGGGTATAGCCATTCGTCGCGACCAGCACCTGATGTGCGTTGATCCTGCCTCTTGCGGTGTGCACATCGAAGCGGCAGCCACCAGCGCGCTGGTCGATGCGCTCGATGCGACTCACCGCAGCGTGCGAATGCAGCGATACGCCCTTACGCCGCGCCAGCTCGCGCAGCGCGCGATGGTATTTCGCGGTGTGCAGGCCGCCATAATCGTCGACCAAAATACCGCCGTAGTAATAATCGGAGCCGACCACACTCCGCTGCGTATCGCGGGCGATGTCATGCACGGTGACGCCCGTCTTCTGCCGCAACAGCTCCCCTTGACGGCGCAGACGCTCGAAATGGGATACGGTGAATGCACCGAAAAAGCGTCCGGTGATGTGCAGATCGGCATCCAGTGCTTCATCGGCGACCAACTGCTTCAGGTAGTCGAAACTCGCCATGGACTCCCGCATCAGACGGGTCAATCGCTCAGCCGGCACACCGCGTATCGCATTCGTCAGCGCCAGCTTCTGGCCGCTCGATACCATGCCGCCGGACCGGGTGCTACCGCCGGCACCGATCTCTTCGGCGTCGACCACGGCGACCGACACGCCATGACGCCCTGCTTCGATGGCCGCCGACAGCCCGCAATACCCGCTGCCGACGATCAGCAGATCGACCTTTCCCGGCAAGGGATCGCGAGACACCTCGGGTGGCGCAGCATCCCACCAGTACGGCGCGATACGAAAGTCTTCGTCAAACAGCAGCGCATCGGATCGCATGATGTGCATCGCCTCATAGGGGTGACGGGGCCAGTTCGAATCAGTCTAGAGGGCGGCACGCCATGCGGTCAAATACGGACAAAAACGTCGGCTATCCATTTTTGATATGGCAAGGTAGTGTCTCTCGCAACGCTTTCATGACGCTTTTCACGACGCCGTCGATGGTGAACCAGACATGAATCAACGACAGATCGAAGCATTCCGGCTGGTCATGCTGCGCGGATCGATGACGGCCGCCGCAGCGGAATTAGGGACTTCGCAACCGAGTATCAGCAGACTTATCAGAGAATTGGAAAGCGCGACTGGCCTTCATTTATTCACGCGAAACGGCGGTCGCATCCAGGCCACCGACGCCGGTGCGGCGTTCTATCGGGAGGTAGACCTCAGCTTCGTCGGCTTGGAAAAACTCGCGCATTCCGCACGCGAAATCCGGCAATTCGGCAGTGGTCGCCTCAGACTGGTGGCCGTACCGGTGATCGCGTTGTCGTTCTTGCCAATGGTCATTGAGCGCTTCCTGACCACGTATCCGGGTATTGCCGTGTCACTTGAGATGCGCAGCGAGGAAACGATCCAACGCTGGACTTCGGCCGCGTACTGCGATATCGGCTTTGCCACAGCCACACCCGAGGCATTCGGTGTGATGAGCACCGAGCTATACCGGTTGCCGGGTGTGTGCGCAATGCCGGCGCGTCATCCGCTTAGCGCGCGCAAGCGCATCCACGCACGAGACCTGAAAGGTCAGTCCCTGATCCTGCCCTCGTATGCGGACGACACCCGGTCGGCGCTGGATCGGACCTTGCAACAAGCCGGTGTGGATCAAGCGCCGGCGATTGAAACCCCGTATGGCGCAACCATCTGCGCAATGGTCGCCCGCGGCCTGGGCGTCGGGGTCGTCAATCCGCTCGCAACCATCGACGCGCCGGCAGACAAGATCACGTTCCGCCCTTTCAGCCCCGGCATCACGTTTCGCGGTTTTATCGTCAGACCTTTGCGTCAAAACCAGAACCCGGTGCTGGAAGCGTTTCTCGATATCACGTTGCAAACGATGGAGATCGAAACGCGACGCTTCGAGATCGGGTAAAAATAGTAGCTGCCCTTCGCATCGGCATCGCGCTTGAAGCGCTGTATATTTGCCGCCGTATGTTTCCCGGCGGGTGTTTCCATTACCCTCTGTGCTCACGCTTTCAAATACAGGAATTCACTATGTCTGACATCAAGAGCGTCGGTTTCATCGGCTTTGGCGCGATGGCACAACGCATGGCCGCCAATCTTCGCAAACAAGGCATTGCGACCGTCAAGGCATTCGCACCCAGCCAGCGCACTGGCGAACGCGCCGGCACGCCGATGTCCGATTCCATCGCCGCACTGGTCGCCGATGTGGATGCAGTGATCGTATCGCTGCCGGCAGACGAAGCGCTGGACGCGGCCATGTATGGTACCCAAGGCGCACTGGCCGCCATGCGTGCCGGTCAGTTGCTGATCAATACGACCTCGAATTCGCCCGAGGCATCGCTGAAACTGTATGAATCGGCGAAGGCTCAGGGCATTGGCGCCGTGGACGCGCCGGTGTCCGGTAGCACCCCTGAAGCCGAAGGCGCACAGTTGGTCGTCATTGCCGGCGGAGACGACCAGGACGTCGCACGTGCACGCCCTGTGCTGGAGATGATCGCTAAAGCCGTGCACCACATCGGTGGCCCGAGCTATGGATCGAAGATGAAGCTGGTCATCAACGGCATCATGGGTGCCGGCATGACCGCGTTGACCGAGTCGCTGGCCTATGGCCTGAAAGCGGGCATCGATCGCGACACGCTGTTCGATGTGCTCGGTGGCGTCGCCGTGATCTCGCCACACCATGCACGCAAGCTGAAGACCATTCGCCAGCGTGACTTCGCGTCGCAATTCCCCAGCCGCCTGATGAGCAAAGACATGCGCTTGCTGCTGGACGAATTGAACCGGATGGGCGTACCGGCGGCCACCCTTGCCGCAGCCGCCCAAGTACTCGCACTCGGCGATCTGAAGCGTCCCGACGACGACTATTCCGCCGTCAGCGACGAATACAACAAGGTGATTGGCGTTTAAACGCAGAAGGATCTCGGGCATCGGCAGCCGATTTCGCGATAAACTCAATCAGTTCTTCCGCCCGCGCTGGGCGGCAACATTGACCCATCGCGCAAGCGACATTGCTTTATTTACCGATGATCCCATTCCGTGATTCCACTGGCGCCGTCGCCACGATGGTCGTCTCTCTCGCGTTGTGTTTCTCCGTCAGCGGGTGCGGCTCGCTTTTCAACGAGGGTGCAGCTGCTGGCGCTGGCGTGGGCGGCGCGCTCATTGCGTCAAAGATCACCAATAACGCGGCCGTTGCATCGGGCATCGGTTTGGGCGCGTTGGCGGGTGCCCAAGCGGGCGTCAAGTATGTCGAGAAAAACACCCATGCTGACGAACAGAATGCGATCGCTGCGGCCGCTGGACCGCTGAGCATCGGACAAGTCGGCAACTGGAAAAGCCATCACTTCATTGAACTCGATCCGAACGAAGCCGGTCGTGTGACGGTCAGCCGCGTCATCAGCGCGGCGTCGCTGGATTGCAAGGAAATCGTGTTCTCCGTGGATACGATGAAGAAACAGACGCCCACCAGCGCGTTCTATGTGGCCACCATTTGCCGCGACGGCCAACAATGGAAATGGGCGTCGGCAGAACCGGCGACGGAGCGCTGGGGATCGCTGCAATGATCGGCCGCGTGTCCGTGAGATTCACGATGATCGCGACCATGACGCGCACGCTGAGCGTGCCATCGTTGGCATTGGCATCGATGGTCGTTCTGGGGTCGCTATCCGGCTGCAGTTCGCTGGGTGGTTTCGTCGGCGCTGCCGGTGGTATTGCTGCCGGAACCGTGTCGTCGAATCCGGCCGTTGGTGTGGGCGTCGGCATCGCGGTGAAGGCGGCGACCGATACGGCGGTGGCCACCGTG
>CAWUJR010000204.1:0-6840 GCA_963922375.1 uncultured Robbsia sp. | reverse complement strand
GCCGAAGCTTTCGGTAAGACGGTCCAGAATGATCGCCAGCAAGACCACCGCCAGGCCGCTCTCGAAGCCGAGACCGATATCGAGCCGCTGAATGCTGGCCAGCACGTCGTTCCCCAGGCCGCCGGCACCCACCATAGATGCAATGATCACCATCGACAGCGCCATCATGATGGTCTGATTGACGCCGGTCATCACCGACGGCAACGCGTTGGGGAACTGTACCTTGTAAAGCAACTGCCACGGCGTGCAACCAAATGCCTGGCCGGCCTCCACGATTTCACGATTCACCTGTTTGATACCCAGCGACGTCAGACGCACCGCCGGCGGCATCGCGAAAATCACGGTGGAGATGATGCCCGGAACCCGTCCGAGACCGAACAGCATGGCCGCCGGAATCAGATAGACGAATGCCGGCATCGTCTGCATCAAATCGAGCACCGGACGCACGATCGTTTCGACGATCTTGCTCTTGGCAGTCCAGATACCCAGTGGGATACCCAGCAGCAGACTGATGAATGTCGAAGAGAGCGTCAGCCCCAGCGTGATCACCATCTCGTCCCAGAAACCCGTGCCATATATCAGCAGCAGCGCCAGCAACGTGAAACACGCAAACCGCCAGCCCACCCGCCAGAGTCCGATGCCGACGAACACAGCCATCATCAGCCACATCGGCACCGCCTGCAGCCCGTGTTCGACGAGGCCGGCAAGCCCATCGATGGCTTTGCCCACCGTATCGAACGCTTTCGCGTCATGGTTCAACAGGTACTGGACACCCTGGTCGACCCAACTTCCCAATGGAATTTTTTCAGACATGGGACCCCCTATGCCGTGTCAGCGCCTGCAAAACGTTGGCTTTGTTGACGGAGCCGCAGTAGATGCCCTCGGCATCGACGACCGGTAGCGGCGACTTGCTTGCGACCACGCGCGTCACCACATCGTCGAGCGACGCCCCGCGATCCAGGCAATCGGTCTGATTCAACAGTGGCGACGCCTGCCCGGATGCATCGCGGCACACGAAGCCGCGAATTTTACGGTGCTTGTCCAGCACGAACGCATAATCGGCGCTGCCGTTGAGCGTCTGTGCCACGCTCGACGCATCGATGGGCGCATCGTGCTTCATCACCGGCACGGCATCGCGCTGCATCAGATCGCCTGCGGTCAGATAGCGGCTCGTATCGATGCCATCGAAAAACGCGCGGACGTACTCGTCGGCCGGGTTCGCAATGATGTCTTGCGGCGTGCCGATCTGTACCACGCGACCGCCTTCCATGATCGCGATGCGCGTCCCGATCCGTAACGCCTCTTCCAGATCGTGCGACACGAACATGATCGTGCGGCGTTGTTCACGTTGCAGATCCAGCAGCACGTCCTGCATCTCCTTACGCTTCAATGGATCGAGCGCAGAGAATGCCTCGTCCATGATCATCAGCGAAGGATTCACCGTCAGCGCCCGCGCCAGACCCACGCGTTGCTGCATCCCGCCGGACAGTTGCGCCGGAAGTTTGTGGGCAAACGCGGCCAGCCCGACCTGCGCCAACACGGTCATGGCCCGCTTCTCGCGCTCCTTGCGGCCCACGCCGGCCACCTCCAATCCAAATGCAGCGTTCGACAGCACCGAGCGCTGCGGCATCAACGCAAACGACTGGAACACCATGCTCATGTCTTTGCGTCGTAGTGAAATCAACGACGATTTTGGCACGGCCGCTACATCGCGCCCATCGATATAAACCTGACCCACGGTGGGTTCGATCAGACGGTTGATCAGGCGAATGAGCGTCGATTTTCCGGAGCCCGACAGCCCCATCAACACGAATATCTCGCCCTCCTTCACGTCGAACGACACGTTATGCACACCGACGATCTGCCCTGTTCGCGAAAAGACTTCTTCTTTCGTCGCGCCGCCGGCCAGCAAATCGACGGCCTGCTTCGGGCTGTTACCGAACACCTTGCACAGCCCTTCGACCACCACTTTGGGGGAATTCATCGAATGCTCTCCTTGCATGGCGGACGTGCGTCCGCGCGGTGTCTACATAGTTCCCAGACAAAAGTGTGGCTTGCCGACTATTTGCGACAGTCGCATGTGTAAATGCGACACCGGCTGTCTTTATTTTTTCGCAGCCGACCGCAAAACCCTTTTAACACAAGGCGTTAGCAGGGTGGGGCTGCGATTTTTCTTAAAGCGCCAGGTCGTTTTGAGACAAATGGGAGCGCGAAATGCGCATGACGCCCGAGGGACGGGCGTCTGCAGGAATATCCGTGCACCGGTGCTACAGCTTACCGGCGACAAAATTCCGAACCGTATCACCGAAGCTGCGCGCGGCAGGATTTTCAGCGGTGCGGTGGGTGAGCAGATGTAAGGCGGCGGTGATCTCCCGATCGTCGACCATCCGTCGGTAGGCGACGCTGCCGGGCAGATACCCCTGCATCGATGCGGGCACGACGGTCAAACCGGCCCCGGTGGCGACCAGGTTGATCGCGGTAATGATGCGCGGCACTTCGACCGCTACCTGCGGCATGAAGCCCAGCCGCTCGCAGTTGCGGATGAATGCCTGATAAAAGTGATGACCGCCTTGGCGCTGCACGAAAATGAACGATTCGTTTGCCAACGATGCCAACGCAATGGCGTCATTGTCATCGAGCAGTCGGTGCCCGATCGGCAGCGCCAGCACCATTGTTTCATCATGCAGCAGGTCGGTTTGAAGGACAAGCGGCCAATGCGCGTCGGAACCGTTTGACGGCAGATTCGGTGACGTGTTGAGCGGTGCCTTCCCGTAAAGCATTGCCGCGTCGATACTGCCGTCAAGCAGTGCGTCGACAGTGTCCGTCGCGCTGATTTCCTGCAATTCCACGGCGACATCGGGAAACTGCTGCCGGAACATGCGCACCACGGCCGACGCCGTTGGGTGAAATGCCGCAGAACTGGTCAGCGCGACGCGCACATTGCCGACCACGCCGGCGGCGACACGTTGTCCGTTTTCGACGCCGCGCGATAACGTCGCGAAAATCGCGCGCGCATGCTCCTCGAACGCCGCGCCGGCAGGCGTCAGTTCGACACCGCGCGGCAGACGCCGGAATAGCCGAAAACCGAGCTCTTGCTCAAGTTCTTGAATTTGTTGCGACAGAGGCGGCTGTTGCATTTGCAGACGCGCGGCGGCGCGCGTCATCTGCCGTTCCTCGGCCACCATTAAAAAATAACGGAGGTGGCGCAGTTCCATGGCTGACCTTGGGCTTGTGTCCACACTTCGCACGATGCTCGCAGCCGAACGTCCGGTCGGTGCGGCAACCCACTTTCAGTGTCGCAGCCACACCAACATGCCCGTCAATGTCACGAGGGAAAACACCGTAGTCAACAGGATGGTCTGCGAGGTGATCAAAGCCTCGCGACGATAGAACTCCGCCAACATAAACGGGCCGGTTCCGGTGGGCAGCGCCGCCAGCACCACGCTCATGGCCACCAAGTCCGTCGGCAAGCGGAACACAAAGACTGCCAGCGACCATGCCAATGCCGGCTGCACGATCAGCTTCAGCAACGACAATCCTACCGACGTCCATTGCAAACCGGCAGACGGGCGCTTTTCTGCCAGGAAAAGCCCGAGGCTGATCAACGCACACGGACTAGCCGCAGCGCTCAGCAACGTGAAGAACGTCTCCGCGCTTGCTGGCAGCGTCCAATGAAAGGCGGCCACCACGGCACCCATGACCGGCGAAAAGATCAGCGGATTCTTCGCGAGCGATTTCAGCACCTTCAGTGCGAGCTTGAGCGGCTGACGCTCGGTTTGCACACCGATTTCGATCAACACGATCGCGGCGGCGAACTGAATGCACGCGACCAGAATCGCCGCGATCGTCGTGGGCGTGCGACTCGCGGCACCGAAAAGCAGCAGCGTCAGCGGAAAACCGATGTAGCCGACATTCGGATAAGACGCGGCAATCGCGTCCACACTCGCATCCGCCAGATGTCGCTTGCCCAACATTCGCCCGGCCAGTACCAGCAGAAAAAAACCGACCGAGGTCAGGCCAAACGTGCCAATAAAACCCGGTTGATTCAGTTGCGTCCATGTTGCATGGGCCATCACGTCGAACAGCAGCGCCGGCAACGCCAGCCACACGACGAATTTGTTCAATTCGGATGCGGCCGTCGGCCCCAGTACACGGCGCTTTCGACAGACGAAACCCGCGAGGATCAACGCGAAAATCGGAAGCAATATCTCAAAAGTGGCAAGCATCGGTGAGCAGAAGGAACGAAAGCGGCAAAAGGAGAAAAGCAGTCAAAGGAACAACGCGCGCCGACAGCGAAAGCCACCGCCGCCGCGTATGCGGAAAATCGCGCGGCGTGCGAACCGCCTTTCGTCCGCCTATCGAAGCGGGTGCACGCGTGCCCTGCGGCAGCATAGCGGTTATTGCCATGTCAAGCCAATGTCGTATCACGATCCGGCGCGGCAATGCCCGCCACTATTACGTGCACGCAACGCCGGGCGATCGCCGTGGCAGCGCGGTGGAGCAGTTAAGAGTCGGCTGCCGTTTGGGCAATAGTGTCCGTCGATGTATCGCTTACACTGCAAGCACACCCCGAAAGCGCGCCGATATCGCTCGCCGTTTCGCACCTTGGACGACTGGCGATCGCGCACGCAGGAGACAACGACTTGTTCGACGACTTCCACGACATCACGACGCCGGTCGACGGCATCGACATAAAAGCGATACGCGGTGGCACCGGCCCCGCGTTGTTATTACTGCATGGTCACCCGCAAACCCATGCCATCTGGCACAAGGTCGCGCCGGTGCTGGCACGTCATTTCACGGTGATTGCGGCCGACCTGCGCGGATATGGCGACAGCGGCAAGCCGATCGGACTATCGGACCACAGCAACTACGCGAAGCGACGCATGGCGCTGGATCAGGTGGAACTGATGCGCGCGCAGGGCTTCGAACGTTTCAGCGTCATTGCGCACGATCGCGGGGCGCGCGTGGCGGCGCGGATGGCGCTGGATCATCCGGACGTGGTGACGCGTCTGGTGACGCTGGACATCGCGCCCACACTGAAAATGTACGAACAAACCTCATTCGCGTTTGCGAGTGCGTACTGGCACTGGTTCTTTTTGATCCGTCCAGCGCCGTTTCCCGAGACGCTGATCCGCGCCGACCCGGATCTTTATCTGAAGCAGACGATGGGTTCGCGCAGTGCCGGCCTGGCGCCGTTCACACCGCAGGCCTACGCCGAATATCTACGTTGTCTCCGCGACCCGATGACCGCGCATGGCCTGTGTGAAGATTATCGGGCGAGCGTCGGCATCGATCTCGAGCACGATCGCGAAACGCTCGCGGCCGGCCGGAAAATTCAGTGCAATCTGCTGGCGCTATGGGGAGCCGACGGCGTGATCGCCAAATGCTTCGACCCGCTCGCCGAATGGCGGCTGTTCGCCGAGCGGGTCGCCGGCGAGGCGCTGCCTTGCGGCCACTACATCCCGGAAGAAGCGCCTGACCGCTTGTTGGCGCTGGCGCTGCCGTTTCTGCGGTCCTAGCCGTTGCGAAACAGGAAGCTGTACGCATTCAACGCCGGTGCACCGCCCAAGTGTGCGTACAGGACTTTGGAACCCGCCGGAAATTCGCCCTGCTTGACCATCTCGATCATGCCGTGCATCGACTTGCCTTCGTACACCGGATCGGTCATCACGCCTTCCAGCTTCGCGCACAAGCGAATCGCCTCTAGCGTGCCGTCGTTCGGCAAGCCATACTCGGGACCGCCGAAGCGCTCGTCGAGCACGAGATCGGCATGCGTGATGTCACGCCCCAACTCGACCTGCTCGGCGGTCTGCTTCGCGATGCGCAGGATCTGGTCGCGGGTCTGCTGCGGCTTCGCCGACGCGTCGATGCCAATCACTTTATCGGCCCGGCCATCGGCCGCGAAGCCGACGATCATTCCTGCCTGCGTGCTGCCGGTCACCGCGCACACGACAATATAGTCGAATGTGAATCCCAGTTCGGCCTCCTGCTGCCTGACTTCTTCGGCGAACCCGACGAAACCGAGACCGCCGAGCGGGTGATCCGAGCAGCCGGCAGGGATCGCATAGGGTTTCCCGCCGTTCGCACGTACCTCCGCCAGTGCGTCCTCCCAACTTCTGCGAAAACCGATGTCGAAACCGTCGGCGACCAGACGAACATCCGCACCCATCATCCGCGACATCTGAATATTGCCGACACGGTCATAGACGGCATCTGAATAATTGACCCAGTTTTCCTGCACCAGCACGCACTTCATCCCCAAATGCGCCGCCACCGCCGCCACCTGCCGCGTCTGGTTCGACTGAATTCCGCCAATGGAGACCAGCGTGTCGCAATCTTGCGCGATCGCCTCCGGAATCAGGTACTCGAGCTTGCGGGTCTTGTTGCCCCCGAATGCGAGTCCGCTGTTGCAGTCCTCCCGCTTTGCGTAGAGCTCGACTTTGCCGCCTAGATGCGCACTGAGCCGCTTCAGTGGCTGGATCGGGCTTGGACCGAAAGTTAGCGCATAACGGGGGAATTTCTTGAGGTTCATCGGCAGCTCCGTAGGTATAAGGCGAAAGAGACGCGAAACCGGGAGCGCTACCACGGTGCGTATTCCCGCGAATCGATGACCTCATGGTAGGGAATTTCATTCGGAACAGGGTTGCAAAAACAATTGCTGAAGCCTATTTTAAGCTTACGACAACCCTATTTTTATTCTCGAAGTTGCTTCCAAATGGCCAATCGCGCAATAAAAAATCGGATGTCACCAACCCGCTCAGGCAGCTCGGGGGCGACACGGGTTCCGCAGGCCACGCGGGCCGGACTGGCCGCAGGCTCGGCGAGCACGGCAGGCAC
>CAWUJR010000203.1:0-6842 GCA_963922375.1 uncultured Robbsia sp. | reverse complement strand
CGCGCCGTCCGCGTATTTGCGCGCTTTCTCATCGGCCAGATCGCGTTTGCTTTTCTGGTTCGCCAACTGCGCCTGGATTTCGATCATGGAATTCTCGGCGCGGCCAATGCCTTCGTCGAGTTCGCGGACGATCTGACGGGCGTCGCGCGACGGATCCTGCACGGAGTCGGCGGCGTCGTTGAGCAGACCCTTCAACGTGCGGGAGATACTATCGAAAAGCGACATGAAAGCCTCCAAAAAAAGCAAAATAAGTAAGTAGCGGTAACGCTGCCACAGCACCCTCGGCGCGGGGCGAATTCGTGCCATTCGCGCGCTCGCCCATCGCGTATCGGATGACGTCAACATAGCACAGACCCGTTCGTCCCGAAGGGCAGGGGTGCGACGTTTCGTAACCGTCCATTTCAGGCACCCTGCCTATGTCGTAGCCGCTTACAAAAAAACAAGGGTTCGCACGGGGAATCGAAGCGCAAGGCCGCAGCTTTCTTTACAATGCGGCTTGCTTTAGTATTCGACTCACTCAAAAACTTACGTTGTGCTTTCGGCGACGGCTGAGCCTGCCCGGCTGCATGTTTGCAGCGCAGTCTGCCCCTTACAGCCATTGCCGGCGCAACTCATCGTTCTTCATGGCCCCTACCCGACAAGCTCCTCCCCCCGGCACCGACGCGAAGCGTTCCCGCTCCCTGACCTCCCGTGTGCTGATCGGCATTGTCAGTTTGATCGTCGGTTTGTTGCTCGTGGGCGCGCTGCTGACCGGGTATATGTTGATCGTGATGACGCCGAACCTGCCGTCGCTGACCGCATTGACCGATTATCGACCGAAGGTGCCGCTGCGCGTCTTTACGTCCGATCACGTGCTGATCGGCGAATTCGGTGAAGAGCGTCGCAGTCTGGTGCACTTCCAGGATATTCCTGCGGTCATGAAGGATGCGGTGCTGGCGATCGAAGACTATCGATTTTATGAGCATGGCGGCGTCGATTTCGTCGGCATCATGCGTGCGGGGGTCGCCGACATTCTGCACGGCGGGGCCAATCAGGGTGCCAGTACTATCACAATGCAGGTGGCCCGGAATTTCTTTCTCTCGAGCGAGAAAACCTACACCCGCAAGATCTACGAAATGCTGCTCGCCTATAAAATCGAGTCTGCGCTGAGTAAGGATCAAATCCTCGAGTTGTACATGAACCAGATTTATCTGGGACAGCGTGCATACGGCTTCGCAAGCGCTGCCCGGGTGTATTTCGGTAAGGATTTGAAGGACATCACGCTCGCACAGGCGGCCATGCTGGCAGGCCTGCCGAAGGCACCGTCCGCATACAACCCGGTCGTCAATCCGAAGCGCGCGAAGATTCGCCAGGAATACATCCTGAAGCGGATGCTTGAACTCGGCTATATCACCCAGCAGCAGCACGACGAGGCAGTAGCGGAGAATATCCATACGCGTGCCGGCAGTACGAACGAATTCAGCGTGCATGCGGAGTACGTCGCTGAAATGGTGCGGCAGATGATGTATGCGCAGTATAAAGAAGATACTTATACCCGCGGCCTGAATGTGGTGACCACGATCACGTCGGGCGATCAGGAAGCGGCGTACCGTGCGGTGCGTAAGGGCATCATGGATTACGAACGCCGACACGGCTATCGTGGGCCGGAAGCGTTTATCGAACTGCCAGCGAACGAGGACGATCGCGAACAAGCCATCGAGGATGCGCTGTTGGACCATCCGGACAATGGCGATCTGGTCTCGGCGGTGGTGTTGACCGCGGCGCCGAAGGAAGTGACCGCGATGCTGCTGAATGGCCAGACGGTGACGATCTCGGGCGCGGGGCTGCGCTTCGCATTGCCGTCACTCGCCGCGCGCGCGCAGCCGAATCAGAAGATGCGCCCGGGTGCGGTGATCCGGTTGTTTCAGGACGACAAGGACACATGGCAAATCACGCAATTGCCGCAGGTCGAGGGTGCGCTCGTGTCGATGCATCCGGCCGACGGCGCGCTGATTGCATTAGTCGGCGGTTTCGACTTCAACAAGAACAAGTTCAATCATGTGACGCAGGCATGGCGTCAGCCGGGATCGACCTTTAAACCGTTTATCTATTCGGCATCGCTGGAGAAGGGTTTGTCGCCGGCGACCATCATCAACGATGCGCCGCTGTATTTCAGCGCTGCCGACACCGGTGGCCAGGCGTGGGAGCCGAAGGACGACGATCAGCCGGAAGGCCCGATGACGATGCGCGTAGCGCTCGAGAAATCAAAGAACCTGGTATCGATCCGTATCCTGAATTACATCGGTACGCATTATGCGCAGGACTACGTCAGCCACTTCGGTTTTGATCCGTCGAAGAACCCGCCGTATCTGCCGATGGCGTTGGGTGCCGGGTTGGTGACCCCGTTGCAGTTGGTGGACGGCTATAGCGTGTTTGCGAACGGCGGGTATCGCGTGAACCCCTATTTGATCTCCGAGGTCACCGATGCGAACGGCAATGTACTGTCGCGCGCCCAACCGCTGACGGCGGGGGGCAATGCACCGCAGGTGATCGCCGCCCGGAATGCCTATGTCATGGACAGCCTGCTGCATGATGTCGCCGTGCATGGCACGGGTGCGGCGACCAACAAGTTGGGGCGCAGCGATTTGCAGGGCAAGACCGGGACGACGAACGATGCGCATGACGGTTGGTTTGCCGGTTATCAGCAGTCGGTGGTCGCGGTGGCCTGGTTGGGTTACGATCAACCGCGCTCACTGGGTAGCCGCGAATTCGGCGCGCAACTCGCATTGCCGGTATGGATGTCTTATATGAGCGAGGCGCTGAAAGGCGTACCGCAAGCTCGCATGCCGATGCCGACCGGTCTCACGACAATCGACGATGAGCTGTATTACGATAATTTCACGCCCGGTTCAGGCTTCGTGACGAATATTGGCATGGACGATAACGGTAGCTTGGACGGCACCACACCGGGCGGTATTCCCGGCGCGAGCCAGGTGGCACCGACGATCGATTCGAACGAACGTGAGCAAGTGTTGAACATGTTCGATAAGCCCTGACCTGGGCGTGCGCTGCTTCCCGGCAGGGCGGAACGCGGTCGGCGGCCTGGCATATCAGGTCGGTCACAGGACGGCGAGCGGGAAGTCGGTGAAAAGCGAGTGAAAAGCGGGAGAGCGCGTCGATGAATAGCCGAAATGCAGTCGCTTCCGTTGCCGAAGCGGCAACGCCCACCTTGGCGGTGCCGGGCCGTCCAGTATATGCAGTACTGGGCGCGATCAGCTTCTCGCATTTGCTCAACGACATGATCCAGTCGTTGATTCTGGCTATTTACCCGATGCTCAAAGGCGGGTTTGGTCTGAGCTTCGGGCAGATCGGCTTGATCACGCTGACATATCAAATCACCGCATCGCTGCTGCAGCCATTGATCGGCCTCTATACCGATCGCTCGCCGAAACCCTATTCGTTGCCAGTGGGAATGGGCTTCACGCTGGCGGGATTGTTATTGCTGGCGACGGCCCCGACCTATGGTTTGTTGTTGTTCGCCGCGGCGTTGGTCGGCATGGGCTCGTCGGTCTTTCATCCGGAGTCGTCGCGCGTGGCGCGCATGGCGTCCAACGGCCAGCATGGTCTGGCGCAATCGCTGTTTCAGGTCGGCGGCAACCTGGGTTCGTCGCTCGGCCCGCTGCTGGCAGCGCTGATCGTGATTCCGCATGGCCGAAAAAGCGTCGCCTGGTTCTCTTTGGCGGCGCTGCTGGCGATTGGCGTTTTGTCGTGGATCGGGCGCTGGTATCAAGCGCAGCAGCGTCTGAAACCGCGTGTCGCCCGCGGCGTTGCCCAAGATGCGGCACGGGTGCCGAGCCACAAGGTCGCGATGATCCTGTCCGTGCTCGTGCTACTGGTGTTCTCGAAGTATTTCTACATGGCGAGCATCAGCAGCTATTACACCTTCTTCCTGATCCAGAAATTCCAGTTACCGATACAGACCGCGCAGGTCTATCTGTTTGTCTTCCTCTTTGCCGTGGCAGCCGGCACCGTGATCGGCGGCCCGATCGGAGATCGGATTGGACGCAAGTACGTGATCTGGGTGTCGATCCTGGGTGTCGCGCCTTTTACGCTGTTGATGCCGTATGCGAACCTCTTCTGGACTGGGGTGCTGTCGGTCATTATCGGTGTCGTGCTTGCATCGGCCTTTTCGGCGATTCTGGTGTATGCGCAGGAGTTGGTGCCCGGACGGGTGGGGGCGATATCGGGGCTGTTTTTCGGTTTATCGTTCGGGCTCGGCGGTATTGGCGCTGCGGTGCTGGGTCATGTCGCCGACCGAACCAGCATTATGTATGTGTATCATCTGTGCGCGTTTTTGCCGTTGCTGGGCTTGCTGGCCGTCTTTCTGCCGGATTTGCAGACAGGGCGTCGCGCAGCGCGCTAGGCCCGTCAGGGACACCGCTTATTTCTGGTAGCAGTTCCAACGCGGGGCAGGCTTGTTGTCTGCGGGATCATGATCAGCGTGATCAGCATGATCCCCGTGATCAGCATCGGCTGCGCGATTCATCGCAGCCGGAATGTCATTTGAATGCGCATGGGCACCCGCGGGTTGCACACGAGGCGCGTGACGGGCGGCGTCTGTGACGTCCACATGGGCAGCGTTCGGTGTACGACGGTCCCCCGGCACATGCGCATGGTCAGCATGTTCATCGGCAGGGTCATGCCGGTGCGAATGGCCCTCTGTCGCGTGCGAGCGGCCGTGATCGTCGCTGGCGTGCGCATGGTCATGCGCTGCATGCGAATGATCGTGATCGTGCTCGTCCTGGGGGGGCGGATGATCATGGCCGTGTTCGTGTTCATCGTCGGCGCGTGTCGGGGTCGGATGGTCGGCGCAGGTGTCGGATTCGACCTGAACGGTCGCATGCTCAATCGAAAAACGCGTATTCAAACGCGATGAGATGGCAGCCGGCAGGGCCAGCGGATCGACGCCATGCGCTGCGCGAATATGCAATGTCACGACCGTGTGCTCGGCGGTGAGCGACCATGCGTGCATATGATGAACGTCGGCCACGCCCGGCACTTCCGCGAGCAAGTCTGCGCGCACGGTCTCCAGGTCCAGGTCCGAAGGCGTGGCTTCGAGCAGAATGCGGGCTGAACTGCGCACGATCTGCCACGCACCCCGCAATATCATCAGCGATACCAGCAAAGACAGGATCGGATCGATCTTCGAGAAGCCGGTCAGCATGATGATGCCGGCTGCGACGATGGCGGCCAGCGACGACACCATGTCGCCCAGTACGTGCAACCAGGCCGAGCGCATGTTCAGATTCTCCCGGCTGCCGCCGTTCAGAATCGCGAACGCAATCAGATTCGATGCCAGGCCGGCGACCGCCACCGCCATCATCATCGGACCCAGGACCGGTTGCGGTTCGGCGAAACGCCGGACCGCTTCGATCATCACGCCAGCGGAGATGACCAGCAGCGTCAGGCCATTCACGAACGCCACCAGCACTTCCAGTCGACGATAGCCATACGACAACTGCGCATTGGCCGGACGTCGGCCGATTCTCAGCGCTGCCCAGCTCATGCCGAGTGCCACCACGTCGGACGCCATATGCACCGCATCGGCAATCACCGCCAACGACCCCGAAATCACGCCGCCGACGATCTCGACGATCATAAACAGCGCGATCACGACGAGCGCCCACGCGAGCCGTGTTTCATTCGTGCTGCCGTGCACATGCATATGGCCGCCGCCATGCTGATGACCATGACCGTGAGAATGCGCATGGCCGTGCGCGTGCGTATCCTGGGTCGAATCAGACATGGCGGGCTTCGAGGCGGGCATAGCGGCACTCCGGGGAAACGAATAGCGATACAATAACCTTAACATAGTTTCATATGCACAGGTATTCATATATCGTGAGCGACTCGTTATCCGAAGTGGGCGGTCCCCTGACCCAAAGCGCAGGGGCGAAGGCGCGGTTGATAGACGCTGCGGACACGGCAGACGCGGCAGACGCAACGGACGAGAAGGTAGGGGCGTCCGCTGCCGCGTCGGCGGCGCTGATCGAACTCGCGCACTTGTTTCGATTGCTGGGCGACCCCAGCCGTTTGAGTATCGTGGTGGCGTGTTTGCACGAACCGGTTTGCGTGTCGGATTTGGCGCACCGCACCGATCTGTCGCAGTCGCTGGTCAGTCACCATTTGCGGTTGCTGCGGGGCGCGCGCGTGCTGCGCGGCGAGCGGCGCGGCAAACAAATATTTTATGTTGCCGCTGATGAACACGTGCGCCGCATGATTCACGACATGGTGGAGCACGTGACCGAATGCGGCGAGGATGGACCGCTGTCTTAACGGGGCACGCCAAATCCGAACGAGGGCGGCAGACGCCGACAGGCGTTTTGCATCGCTTTCTTGGCCGTTGCCGCGTCTTGGCCGAGTCGAAGCAACGAAGGAAGTTGGCTGGGCCGGCGCAGCAGCGACAGCAATATCGGCAGGATATGCGTCTGCCCGTCAGGGCGCATGCCGGCGAGCGCGGCATCGGGCAGAGAGTGCATGGCGCGATCGATGACGACGCGGCAGGCGACGAACGGCAATTGATGCTGCGCCGCCAAACGCGCGAGATGGTGCGACTCCATATCCACGGCAGCCGCCCCGGTCCGTGCGAACAATGCGGCTTTGTCCGCGGCGGTGACGACCGGATGGGGCGCGGCGAACAACGTGCGTCGGTGCGCATCGGGAAGCGCGCGTGCCAGACGATTTAACCACCGATCGTCACACACAATTCCGGAATGGTGGGGCTGCTATCATTCTCTCGAGCTAGACCCCCTGTTCGGATCACCCTTCAATGGCTATGATATAGCACTGGATAAGTATGAAGG
>CAWUJR010000202.1:0-6875 GCA_963922375.1 uncultured Robbsia sp. | reverse complement strand
GGGTGCAGGCGACGACAGCGACGACACGGCCACCGCTTCGCGTTCGGTGCGCGCGGCGACAAGCATACGCTGAATTCGTGTCGCGTCCCACATTCCCAACTGCCGCACAATAATACCGACACGTTCGGCCAAGTTCCGCAACTCGCGGACATTACCCGAAAATCGCATATTCGACACGGCATCCGTCAACCACGCAGGCAATTCCGGCAAGCCTCTCATCGGCTCCGCACCGATGACATGCGTAATGAACGCCTTGAAGATCGCGATCTTGTCCGCTCCGCCACGCGCCTCCAGGTTCGGCACGGCCAGTTCCACCACGGCGATCCGATAATACAGGTCCGCACGGAACCGGTCGCCCGCGACCAGCTCCAGCATATCCCGGTTCGTCGCGGCGACCAGTCGGAAATCGACCTGGATCGATGTGGGCGACCCGACCCGGGTCAACGTCCCATCTTCCAACACGCGCAGCAACTTCACCTGCTGAAAAATCGGCAGATCGCCTATCTCGTCCAGAAACAACGTGCCGCCCGATGCCTGCTCGAAATACCCGCGATGCTGCGAAGACGCGCCGGTGAACGCCCCTTTGACGTGACCGAAGAACAGCGACTCGAACAATCCTTCCGGAATCGCTCCGCAGTTTACCGCAACAAAAGGTCCCTTCCCATAACGATGATGCTTTTGATGCAGTTGCTGCGCTATGCGCTCCTTGCCCACACCTGTCTCGCCATGGATCAGCACATTCGCGTCGCAGTCGGCGAACAGCTCGACCTCGCGCAGCAAATTCTGCATCGGTTCGGAAGTGGCAATGAAGGTCGAACGGGTCTGCTCCGGTGCCGGCGAGACCGCCATCTGCGCGATCACCTTCGATACCAGCCCCCGCAATTCGGCACAGGTAAAGTCCAACGGCAGGATATACCGATACTCGGTCGGATAGGTGATGGCCTCACGATCGCGCGGTGCCGACCCGACCCAGATCACGAGCATGCCCTGCGTCGCCTCCCAGTCGCGTGCCCAACTGGCACCGTCGATCGCACTCACGCTGATGATGGCAAGCGCACGCGGCGAACGCTCGACGGTGGG
This sequence comes from uncultured Robbsia sp., assembly GCA_963922375.1. GTDB lineage: Bacteria > Pseudomonadota > Gammaproteobacteria > Burkholderiales > Burkholderiaceae > Robbsia. The sequence goes on along the minus strand of CAWUJR010000202.1, from coordinate 5,795 downwards.
CAGGCGGTGGTGCAGCAGCCGCACCACCGCCTCTGGACCGCCAAGGCAACGATCGATACGATCGAAAATGTCTACATAGCCTTCCGCCACATAGACTTCGAGCCCCTCTAGATAGGTCGCTTCTTTATTCATCTACGCGCCACCTGTCATTCGACCAGCCGCACGCCTGACCCTAGGCAGTTCAAACTTCGTAACGTCAAGGTACTCTTGCCGATCTCGACGCCCAATAAACTGTTAAGCAATGTGGCAACGGTCGAACCCAGCAGGTTCAGCACCGGCTGCAACGCGAGGATGACGGGCTGAACCAGCGCATTGAACAACGCCGAGAGCAGGCCGCCGGTGTTGAGTCCCAGAATGGACACCTGCAACTGACTGCCCAGTGTGGTCATCAGTGTCGTCATTGCCGTACCGATCGCGAGCGTATTGCTATCGGTCACAGCGGTCTGGCCGGCCTCCAAAGTGTACGAGCCCGTCGCAGCGGGCAATATCGTATCGGTAATGCCGGGTGTCGTGACGCTCAACACGGTACCTAGAATCGAGATGATCTGTTTCGATCCCGCGCCGGTCGTGCAACTGGTGGTACCGCTCATCACGGAACTCGGCGTGATATTGCCAATGCAGGCCTGCATCACGGCTGACGAGGCCGAGAACGTCGCGGTATCGTTGCCGGCCGAATCTTTGGTCGTGCAAAGCGATGTCACCGTCGCCTGCGCGTTCGCGATATCGATCTGCATCGGTAGATTGACCGATGCCACCTGCGCCAGCGTTTGCAAGACGCCAGACAGGACGCCGCTCGATGGACTGGTGGTGATATTCGCATACACGCGAATCACAGCCGAATACGCGGTCGCCCCTACCCCACCGATGCCAATCGATGGCGGCGACAGCACGTCCACCTGCACGGTGATACCGGGAATCGCGCTCGACAGACCGATCGCGTTATTTTGCGAGGCGAGGCCGACGCCGGTGGTGACCAAGTCGAGCACATTGAGTTGCGTATTCAACAGACTGGTTGCGGACACGGCCGACGACGCGGCGCTGCTGTCGAACGTGAACAGGCCGCGCCCACTGACGGTAGTGAGCAGGCTGACGTTCTTGTTGAGCAGCGACGGTACATTGACAGTGGCGGTCAGTGTACTCAGTCCCGTCGCCGTACCAATGGCCGAGAGGATGTTGCCGTACGTCAACACCTGCGACGACAACAGCGTGTCGAGCTGTCCGACGGTCAACGTCACTGGCAGCGTCAGGCCCAGCGCCTTGAGCAAGCTGAACAAGGTCAGATTGACGTTGGCGATCGCCCCGCATCCATTGCCGGAGCACACCATCCCGGTCAGCAGATTGGCGGCAATCGTGAACACGGCGATCGGGGTGCCGTTACGAATCGCGATCGCCTCCGCGCCGGCATTGCTGACGGGGAGCCAAGACGTACCGAACGGAATTTTCTTCGTGACGAGCACATGTACCGCGTTCGGATCGAGCGTCGACGATGCCGTCTGCGTCTGGTAGTTATACTTGGTCGTGTAATTCAGATTCCAATTACCACAATCGACGGTGACGGTGGCGGAGTCGTTCAGCGCGGCATTGCTTCGTGCCGCCGCGAGCGCGGCGGTGCAACTCATTCCGCTTAACGCCTGCGCGCCAGCCAGCGCGGCCAGGTCGGCGACGTTTTGCATCTGCCGACGCATATAGAACTGATAGCCAAGCACCAGTGATTCCAGCAATACCACGCCGATCAGCATGAACATCCCGATCGTGACAGCCATCGATCCTCGCTGGCGACGACGGCCGATCATCACGCGTTTCAAGCCTAAGCCAATGCGCGCGCGGGTCGAGCAACGTGTCGCCGCGCGCCGGGGTCGCGGACCGTCTTCGTCGTGAGTCATTGCGTGGCGAGCACCGGTTCCAGTTGCACGATCGTCGTCGCCACGATCTGGTTCGGCAGCACCAGATTCAAAAACGGCAACGTGGGCACCAGCGGCTCCGACGCGTACGGATAGATCGCGGTCACTTGCAAACACGATGCCGACGATTGATACGGACAGGCCACTACGGTTGGTGCCGTGGTCGATGTCGACGAGCAATTGACCAGATTGCTGCCGAGCCAACTCGTCGACGAATTGACCGCAGCGCAGGCCGCCGCCACCGGATTGGCACTATAGCGCAATGCCGCCCGCGCGCCCTCTCCGACGGCCAACGTCAACGTCTGCTGCGCCAGCAAGATCAGCGCGAACGTGATCATCCCGTAGACCATCAAGAAAACCACCGGAAATACCAACGCGAACTCCACTGCTGCCACGCCACGTTGTCGATGCCCGCTTGCACCGCGGGGGACAGGGCGCGATCGCAAGCGAAACGCTCGCGCCACAGGCCGTACACGTGGCGTGCTCGGCTGCATCCTCGGCTCGCCCGGCTTCCCCGGCTTATCGGTGTTCATGATGTGCGCTCCTGATCCTTAAGAGCCTGAGTTCGACTTCACGGTCTGTTCGAAGTATTCCGGAACAGCATGACTGAAACTATCGAGGTAACGCTTGTATTCAACCGTGGCTTCGTCACCGGGAATCGCCTGTGCCGGTCCCGGGGCGGCCGCGCGACCACTCACCTGCAGCGCCAACACTTTGCGCGTATCTGCGCCCAGATTGTCACCATCGACCCCGCCCCCGCCGCTGATCCCTCCGTCGAGATCGGACGTTGCAGAATGTGCGGACATTCCGGGCATCGCCGACGCGGAAACCGTCCGCGGCACCACAGTGGCCGGCGTGCGGGTTGATACAACGGACAGTGCACCGGACTGCGCATCGGCTAATGCGTCGACGGCTTGCGCGAAGGCCGGTCGCGGCATCGGCGTCAAGGCAAGTACCGCAGCGAGAACGCCGCACTTCAGCTGCATTCGCATCGTATCGGATAGCGTTTCGACGCTAAACGCGGGCGCTGCTGTCAACACGCTGCTACGCGCGTCAAACGCCGATGCATGACGGGTGGCATCGTTCATTGCGTTGCTCCAAATCGATCCAGCATTGAGTCGTTGCGCCAACCGGGTGCCGTCGCAATGGGGACGGACAGCCTGTCCGCCGGCGCGTTCGACACACTCAGCGCCGGCGATGACACCAATGACGATGACGTCGACGTCGAAGAGACGGTCGTCGCGGCAGACGACGAGGACGAGGAAGATGACGCCGACAGCGAAGCGTCTGACGATGCGTGAGCAACGGTCGACCGACTCGAATTCGACGATTCGGTCAGCGCCACCGCAGACAGCTTTTGTGCCAGTGCGCGCGTCGCCTGGATGGTTTGGTCCGATAACTTCGCGCGTACCATCACGTCGTTCGCACCGTTTGCATCGCCGCTCAACAGCAGATAAAGCGCCAGGTTCGCAATCACCTTTCGGTTGTCCGGTCCGAGCTCCGCCGCTTTCGCAATCGGCAGGCGCGCAAGAGACGTCTGACCGGACGCAAGATAGGCAAAACCCAGATCGTTCAGGAAGTCGACATTGGTCGGGGCCAACACGACCGCTTGATTTAAAGCATCGATCGCTTGCGCATAGTCGCGTTGCGCCGCCATCACCCGACCGATCCCATGCTCCGCATGCGCGGCGGCGTCGACTGAAGCGTCAGAGGAATCAGCGGTGCCCCACGTACGCGCACCCGCATTCGCGCGTGATGCCGCCGCCCGATACGCAAGCAATGCCGCGGCGTTCTGTCCGGTATCGCGCAACGCATCGCCGCGCAACAATTCGATATCAGAGGCGACACCGTACTTGCGCTCGAAAGCGTCGATATGCGCGAGCGATGCATAAAAGAGCCCCTTGTTTTGCATCGCCTCGATCAACGACAGATAGAGCTTGCGGTTATCCGGCACCGGCGGCTTCTGTTCCGCTTGCTGTTGCTGCAATTGCACATCATGTTCGACCGTATCGGCGGTGCTCTTCTGCGTGTTCGCGCATGCCGACAACAGCACCGCCATCGATCCGATGCATAGCGCGAAAGACCGCACGGAGCGTAGACGCGGCAACGGCTGCCACGGTAGCAACGGAGGCAGCGTCTGCAACGCGCGTCTTGGCGTGAGCTCGGGTGCACGCTTCATCGGTCACCGCCCTGCAATGCTTGTCAGACCGCGCAGGATGGCAAGAAACCCTGCGCCGCCAGTGACGATCACCAACGCCGGCAGCAGCGTCACCACCATCACGCCAGTCATCTTCACGGTCAGTTTGCCGATACGCGCTTTCATATCGAAACGCCGCCGCTCCCGCATCCGTTCGCCGAACTGACGTAGCGGTTCCTGCACCCCACCGCCGAAACGATCCACCTGAACGATCAGTTCGGCGATCGACGCCATATCGTCATTGCCATACACTTTCGCGAAGCGTTGAAAAGACGCTTCACGGGTCTGCCCGCTGCGATACTGCGCGCTTGCATGCCCCAATTCGGCAACCAACACCGGCATCGATCCGAGGAAATCCTGCTCGATCAATTGCATCGATTGATCCACGCTCATGCCCACGCCCTGCAGAAGCCGCAGCAAATCGACCAGCAACGGCATTTCCTGATCGGCTTGTGTGCGCCGCTTTGCTGCGCGCTTGCCGAGATACCACTTCGGCCCCATATAGCCGATACCGAAGCCAAAAAAGACGGCCAGTGCGCCTCGAAAAAACGAATGACCGCCAAAGAAAAACCAGCCGATCAACGGTAGCCCGAAACCCAGCGCGGTACGCGCGATAAAGAACCACGCCCGCCCCGATGGGTGGTCGATGCCACATTGATCCAGCAGTTGCCGATCTTCGGCGGCAACGAAGCTCTTCCCGAGCGATGACGTCACGCCTTTTAGACCGACATTGACAATGCGCGCACGCCAACCGAGCTTGTCACGCTTGACGACCACGCCCGAGCGTTGCGCGACGGCCTCGTCGAGCCGATGCGCCTGTTTCTTCAGCGCACGAGCCCGTGCGATCAACGTCGCGCCAATCAACAGGCTCGCCGCAGCCGCCGCCATCAGCGCCAGCGCCACGATGACTTCAGTAGACAACGTCATGCCGCCGACAAAGGAGTTCATACCGCTTTCGCCAATCGATACAACAGGAAGGAGCCCAGAATCTGCAGGCCGCCTGCGCCGAGCAGCATCTTCATGCCGATCGGGTCATGCCACATCCCCATGAAAAACGTGCTGTTGAAGATCAAGATGAAAGTGGCGACTGCCAGCGGCAATGCGCCCAGAATCCAGGCAGACATTCGCGTCTCGGCAGACAGCGCCACCAACTCGTCCTGCGCTTGCTCGATGTCGCGCATGAAACCCGCGATGCGTTCGAGTACCTGATCGCTGCGCCCGCCAAACTTCGTCGACACCCCCAGCACGGATCCGATCATCAGCAACGGCTCGATGTGATAGAGACGGGCAACTTGTTTCACTGCCGTGTCCAGATCCACGCCCGCGCGATTGAGCTGCGCCGCCCGATTGAGCAATTCGCCGAGCGGCGCCCCGGTCTTCGGTGCAATCTGCTGAAAAGCCGAGCCGAGACTCGTTCCCACCGTCACCTGCCGGATCAGCAGATCGAGAAAGATCGGGATCTGCCGAATGATGCGTTTCTCGCGCTTCGAGATTTTCCACCACAGCAGGATGCCGACGGCGGCGACCACCAGCGCGGTCATCGGCAATGCGCCCATCGCGCCGGAAAGCAGCGCTGCCAACACGATAGCCAAAAAGCCGCCGCCGACATGCAGCATCAACCAGGCTGCCGGCGTGTCGATACCGGCACACAAAAACACGTTCTCGACGACCGGAAAACGATCGAGCAACGTTTCGAC
>CAWUJR010000201.1:0-6876 GCA_963922375.1 uncultured Robbsia sp. | reverse complement strand
CAACACTGGGTGAGCGGTTTCGCGCAGCGCGTCGCGATCGACTTCACCTTCGAGTGCCCGGTGCGGCCGCCCCTGGGACGGATCGATGACGCTGTGACGGTCGCGCTGCTGCGCATTACGCAAGAAGCGCTGAACAATATTGCCAAACATGCGGGCGCAACGGCGGTCGTCGTCGGGCTGGATTTTTCGCCTACCGCCACGGTGCTGACCATTCGCGATAACGGTCGCGGTCTGGCCACCGATCTGGCACGACCGATGCATGCGGAGCGTCACGCCGACAGTGATGCCGAAGCGGGACCGACAACTGAAGCAAAACCGACCGCGCCGCTTCGTTCGACGCATAAAGGGAAACCCAAAATAGGAGCCGATGAATCACGTGGGGGCGGCCTCGGGCTCTCCAGCATGCGCGAGCGTTGCGAAGCACTGGGCGGCAGCTTCGCACTGCGCGCCGTGCCCGACGGAAGCGGTCTGGAAATACGCGCCACGCTGCCCGCCGCACGATTGACGCAGTAAGATAGAAAGGCACGAAGCGATAGCGCTCGAAGTAGCGTTTGCAGTGGCAGCACCGCACGACTGCACCGCATTACTGCACCACACCACTACTCCACGGGGAGTTATGCATGTCGAGAATACTGTTGGTCGACGATCACGCCGCGATCAGACAGGGGATTGCCCAGTTGTTGATTGCGCGTGGGCTATTTACCGATGCCGTCGAGGCGAGTAACGGCGCGGAGGCGCTTGCGCATATCGAGCGCGGCCCTTGGGCAATGGTATTGCTGGACGTCTCACTGCCCGATATGAGTGGTATCGAAGTGCTCCGCCGTATCAAACGCCGTACGCAAACGTTGCCGGTGCTGGTGTTCTCCATGTACAGAGAAGACCAATATGCGGTCCGGGCGTTGAAAGCGGGGGCATCCGGCTATCTGTCGAAGACCGCGAGCGCCGCAGAATTAACCACCGCATTGTCGCAAATCGCGGCGGGCCGCAAATATGTCAGCGCATCGCTCGCGGAGGCACTCGCCGACTATGTCTCCGCCGATGCGGACCAGCTACCGCACGAGAAACTGTCGAATCGCGAGTACCAAACGCTTTGCATGCTGGGGTCAGGCAAACGTTTGACTGATGTTGCCAACGTACTGTCTTTATCGGTCAAGACGGTCAGCGTCTATCGCTCTCGCCTGCTCGAGAAGCTTGGTCTCGCGAATAATGCCGAGCTCACCTATTATGTGATGCGCAACCAACTGGTCGACCTGGGTGCGAACCGCACCAACGCAGTCTAATGCTGACGACCCTCATGCCGGTGACTGGCAAATAAGCCACTCTTCCCCTTTTGTTCGATCAATTGCGCTGGCCTCGTCCCGGTAAGATCCGTAATATCGATGCCCGAGCGGCATTCATCATCGGTGGATGGCACCCGTCTCGTTCGTACGTGGCCTGGGTCTCTGCAGGCGCTCCTACGAAGCGGATTTTTGAAAAGTATGCAAAAAGTTCGCAGATAGACCCTCAAGCTTTCCAAAATCGTTCCGATAACCAATACAACGGCGGCGAATCGGCAACAAACATCCCGGTACAGCCTCCCGTTGCGGCGATCCCGCCGGAATGCTACCAATTTTGGAACTAGGAGCGCCTCATGGCCCAGATCATCAGCAATAACTCAGCATCGCTGGTTGCACAGAACAACCTGAACAAGGCATCGACGACGTACACGAAGGCCATCGGCGAATTGTCTTCCGGTAAGAAGGTCGCGAGTGCAGCGGACAACTCCGCAGGTCTGGCGATTTCGGGCCGTATGCAGTCGCAGATCAACGGTAACACGCAGGCTATCGCCAACTCGAACGACGGTATCGCGCTGGCACAAACGGCCGACTCGGCGTTGTCGCAAATCACCGCCAACTTGCAACAAGTGCGTACGCTGGCTGTTCAGTCCGCCAACTCGACGTACTCCGCATCGGACCGTGCATCGCTGAATCAGCAAGCGCAACAGCTGTTGACGCAGGTCAACACCGTCGCGACGCAGACCCAGTACAACGGTCAGACGCTGCTGGACGGCAGCTTCGGCTCCGCAGTCTTCCAAACCGGCGCGAATGCAGGTCAGACCTCGACGGTCAACCTGAGCCAAGGTGTGAAGACCTCGCAAATCGGCCAAACCGCATCGATGATGAACAACATCACCGGTGACGGCCTGGCAGGCAAGACGCTGACCGTGCAACTGGGCGCACAACGCAGCTACGAAGTGGGTCAAGCCGTGGCCGGTTCGGCAAAGGGTCAGGACGCGAACAGCGCGTTCGCCGCAGTGCAAGCGATCAACGCAGCAAACATCAGCGGCTTGACGGCAACGGCATCGAACGTGCAAGACTTCAAGTTGAACGCAGAAACGAATGGCGCACTGAAGGGCAGCGCCGGCGACACGATCAACATGACCATCAACGGCACGAAGGTGTTCGGTGATTCGGGCTACACGTTCGGCGCCGCCAACCACAACACGTTGTCGTCGGGTGACTTGGTCAACCAGATCAACTCGGTGTCGGGCGAAACGGGTGTATCGGCAGCACTGGACAAGAGCGGCACGCTGCAACTGACCGCCGCCGACGGCCGTAACATCAACGTGTCGCAAACGGGTAAAGACGTCATCAACGAACACAGTGGCAACGGCCGTCACCTCGGCGAATCGCTGCAAGGCACGGTGTCGTTGTCGGCTTCGGACACGATCCAGTTGGGCGGTACGGGTGCATCGGCGATCGACGGTGGTTCGTCGCGTGCCGGTCTGAACAACAACACCCTGGCCAAGTTGGATTTGTCGACGGCTGCCGGCGCCACCGCTGCGCTGCAATCGCTGGATTCGGCGCTGTCGACGGTCAGCACGCTGCAAGGTAGCGTGGGCGCGATCCAGAATCGATTCGATTCGACGATCTCGAACCTGCAAGCCACCACGCAAAACGTGACGTCGGCACAATCGACGATCACCGATGCGGACTACTCGTCGGTCGCTTCGACGCTGTCGACCGCTGACGTGCTGCAACAAGCCGGTGTGTCGATGGTCAGCAAGGCCAACCAAATCCCGCAAGAAATCCTGAAGCTCGTGACGGGCTAAGGTTCAAGCGGATCCTGATCGACGGACGGCGCAGCGCTAGGATGCGAAGAAGGTGCGTCCGGCCTGCGCCGCCGCCGATCCGAACCCTGCGGGGACGGTAGCCGATGCTGCCGTCCCCGTCCGCGAGACTGCAATCCAGATGGTGTCGATCTCTTCCGCGAGCAGCAACAGCACCGCTTCGGGTGCTGCCAACGCCGCGAGTCCGGTGAAGCCGACGAGTGTATCGAAGCCTTCCAGCCCATCGGGCTCGGACGGCAACACAAACACGAGCAACACCGACAATTCGTCATCGTCTTCCGCCCCGAAAAAAACCGACGCCTCGTCGGTCATTGCCACGCTCGGGGTGGGCACCTCGCTGTCATTGTCCACGCTGCTGACCGGCTTGATGCAGGTCGCCAGTATTCCGCTGACGCAATATCAGCGTCAGGAAGACGGGGTCAAAACCGAAATCTCCGCGTATGGACAACTGAAAAATTCCCTGACGACGTTCCAGTCGTCGCTGTCGAATCTGACGCTCGCGGCCAACTTCAAGACGATGAGCGTCACCTCCAGCGACAAGAGCGTCGCCAATGCGGACGTGTTCACGGGTGCGCAACCCGGAAACTATGCCGTCAATGTCGGCCAGCTCGCCCAGGCGCAAACCCTGGTATCGGGCGGACAGACCAGTGTCAACGCCGCCATCGGCTCGGGCTCACCGACGAAATTGACATTCAATTTCGGTACGATCGGTTCGAAGACCGCCGATGGCGCGAAAGATGCCGCCAAACCGGACGCAACGGAAGCAAAACCGGACGACAAGGGGCACTACCCCGACGGCACGACGTTCACGCCGACGACCGGAACAAGCAAATCACTGACGATCGATAGCAGCAACAACACGCTCGGCGGCATTCGCGACGCGATCAATAATGCCGCGATGGGCGTCACCGCATCGATCGTCAACGACGGCAGCGCGACGCCGTACCGACTCGTGCTGACGAACAACACGACCGGCGCCGCCCAGGCGGTGCAGATCACCACCGATAGTGGCGATGACGCGGTCGCGTCGATGCTGTCGTTCGACCCGAGCGACACCAAGAGCCAGGGCATGTCGCAGACCACCGTCGCGCAGGATGCCAAATTAACGGTCAACGGTATCGCGGTCAACAGCCCGACGAACCGGGTCGCATCCGCGCTGAACGGCTTCACGCTGAACCTGTCGCACACCGGCACAACCACGCTCGCGGTCGCAGACGACAGTTCGGCGATCGAAAAGAACATCAGCGATTTCGTCGACGCGTATAACGCGATGGCGGGAACGCTCGCGAGCCTGACGAATTACGATTCGAGCGATTCTTCGAAAAACGGTCCGCTTCTCGGCGATGCGACCACCGCGAACATCAAGATGGGCCTGCAGCGAATGATCACCGGGACGCTCGAAGGCGGCGACGGCTTCGACTCGCTCGGCGAAGTGGGCATCAGCTTCAACAACGACGGCTCGCTCAGCCTCGACGGCGACAAACTGAAGACCGCGCTCTCGACGCATATGACGCGCTTCGCGTCGTTGTTCGCCACAAACGGCACGACCTCTGACCCGGGCGTCAATTTTTTGACGGCGGGATCGGATGCGAAGGCCGGCAAGTACAACATCGATATATCGCAGGTCGCGACGCAAGGCGAAGCCGACGGCGTGAAGCCGGCGGATCTGAGTAGTGCGGCCGCCGATCCGATGGACATCACGGTCACACTCGACGGCGCCGCGCAGAATATCACGGTGCCGAAGGCCAATTACAAGTCCGCGACCGACCTCGCGAATGCGGTGCAGAAAGCGATCAACGCGAACAGCACGTTCACGTCGAGCGGCGCGAGCGTCAATGTGACCGCAGACGACGACGGCTATCTGAGCGTGACATCGACGTCCTACGGATCGTCGTCCAACGTCGGCATCACCGGCAACGGTGCGCTGGTGCTGTTCGGCGACACGACGATCAAAGGCGACAAGGGCGTCGATGTGAAAGGCACGATCGGCGGCTATGCGGCCGATGGCAAGGGGCAGATGCTGACCGGTGGCAAAGGCACGCCGATCTCCAGCATCGCCTTGCAGGTGTCCGGCGACACGACCGGTTGGCGCGGCACGACGTCCTATTCGGTCGGTTTCGGCGCGCGGCTGGATAACTACGTGAAAGATGTCACCGGCACCGGTGGCTCGCTGGATACCGCCAATAAAGCGCTGAATACGCACGTCAGCTCGATCGAGAAACAGATCTCGAAGTTCCAGGATCACCTGTCCGACGTGCAGAGCAATTATCAACGGCAGTTCTCCCGTTTGAATCAATTGTCGGTGAAGATGAAGACCGCCTCGAATATGCTCGATGCGCAATTCAATCGCACCACGAGCGGCTAACCGCCTCACACCGTCATTTGACCGGGTATTTGAGGTTTTTCCCTAGTCACTTACCCGCCTCAGACGGTATTTCTTTCCGCCAGCACGCTTGATCCTTCGCTAATCCCCTAAAGTAGTCGCTGAAAACGTCGTTAACTAGAGTTATGAATCGCGCACAGTTGGGTATGCTAGACGCCGAAGTATCGAAGTCTGGTGTCCCACATGGCGATAGTTCGCAGCCAGGGATATTGAAGGAGAAGCGCATGTTTTCCCCCAGCCAGTTCGGTGCAAACGCTTACGCCCGCGTCGGTGCGCAAACCGCAGCGTTCGGTGCGAGTCCGCAACGTCTTGCCGTGATGATGTTCGAAGCAAGTCGTACGGCCATCGTGCAGGCACGTCTGCATATGCGTGCGGGTCGCATGGCGGAGAAAGGTGCCGCCATGAGTAAGGCGGTACTGATTATTGGCGGGGGCCTGAAGGACGGGCTCGATATGGAGAACGGCGGTGCATTGGCCATTCGGCTGGCGGGGCATTACGACGCTATGATCGAACGGCTCACGCGCGCCAATCTGCAGAACGATGAAGCATTGCTTGCCGAAGTGGACCAGATGTTGAGCGCATTGGAAGATGCTTGGCGCAGAGCGCCGGCGGCTGCCAATCAGATCAATCCAGCAAACCTGACCGGCGCGTACGCCACTGCACAGGCAGTAGGAGCTTGATAATGAGGGGGTTCGAGCAGTTGATCGATCACTACGAATCAATCGCCAAAGTCACGCATCAGATGCGTGAAGCTGCGGCAGTGGAAGACTGGGACCTGCTGCTGTCGATGCAGGAAGAATATAGTCGGCTGGTGGATATGCTGCGCCCCGGCGATGCGGACGTCCCGCTGGACGAACATCAGCGCGCCCGCAAACACGACGTGATTCGCCGGATTTTGGACGACGACGCCCGGATTCGCGACCGCTTGGACCCCCGCATGGCCCGTCTGTCGGCATTGTTGAGCAGCGGCCGGCAAGCGCGGGCGTTACAAGGCGCCTATGGCGTCCGGTCCGAATAGGCCAAATCGTCCGAATCGTTTTTTAATCAGACCTGCCGCGGGCGTCCGGCATTTCGGGGGTCTTCGAAATATGGCATGCACGCCAGGGTAGGCGCTCAATGAACGCACTCGACAGGATTGGACTGAATCCGCTGCCGTTGCAGATCGACTCGATGGTGACCGGTGTGTCCGCAGGTCTGGGCACCCGCACCGCCGGGGCCGGTGCGGGATCGGTCGCGCAACAACAGACGGGATTGGCCAACGGGGGGCCGAATCTTACCCGCCCGCAGCCGAATCTGCCGCCCGCGGTGGTCGCCTCCACTTATGCGACGGTGAGTACCGGCGCGCATGTGCTTGACGTCCTGTCTCGTCTTCCTAGCGAACCTC
>CAWUJR010000200.1:0-6876 GCA_963922375.1 uncultured Robbsia sp. | reverse complement strand
AGACCCATTGCGGCACCACCGCCTGCGGCGCGTGCGCGGTAGTAGAACAGCCGACGATGCTGGTCAGGCAGATCGCCGCGCACACGCACGTGCAGACGGTCGTCTTCATCTCCTCCAGCCTGACGAGCCTTCGCTGCAAAGCGCCGATCATCCGGCACCGACCTTGCCTCGTGCCGTCTGCGAGCGCAGTCTATAGCGGGAGATGAACTTCTCCGCCGGCATCGCTTTCGCGAACAACCATCCCTGACCGTAGGCGGTGCTGCTCAGCTCATCGAAATAGCGCGCCTGCGGTGCATGCTCGATGCCCTCGACGATCAATTCGAGACCCAAGCCGTGCACCATGGCCACGATCTGCTGCGCGATCAGGCCGAGCTTCTCGTCTTCCGGTAAGCCCTTGCAGAAGGTTTGATCGAGCTTGACTGCATCTACATTCAACTCTGCCAGGTAAGCCAGACTCGAATAATCGGTCCCAAAATCATCGATATAAACCTTATGACCTCGCTCCCGCAATATGGCGATGCCCGCCGCGATTTTGGTATGCGCCGCGGTCGAGCGTTCCGTTAGTTCGAAGCCGACGCTGGTCGGGGCGATGCCGGCTGCTGTCAGCTTGCTTTGCACCGCCCCGGGAAAGGCGGGATCCAGCAAGTCCATTGCGGAGATATTGACCGTCACATGGAAGCTCGGATCGGCTTTCATCAATGGTGCGAGCTCCGCAAGGGTCTTGGCCAGCACGCATTGCGTGACCTCGGAAACAAAGCCATATTGTTCGGCCACCGCGATGAACAGGTCGGGGCTGACCGGCAGATTGCCGCCATCGTTCCACCGTGCCAGCGCTTCCGCCCCGGTCCAATGGCGATCGGCGAGTCGAATGATCGGCTGGTACATCACGGTCAATGCACCGGAGCGCACGGCCGCATGCAGTCGCCGGTCCAGAGAGCGGGAGCGCACCACCAGCGCGCGTATCCATAACCCCACACCCAATCCGGCCAGCAATCCCAAAATCGCGAAGCCGACAAAGACCGGCGAGCGCAGCAGCGGCGGCGACACCTTCAACCGCGCGACGATGCAACCGGGGTAAAGATGGGAGCAGCGTACTTCGAAGCGCTTGCCGCCAATGTCGATCGGGTGTCCCGATACCAATGGCATGTGAGAGACGGTGATTGGCGCAATCGTGCTGTTCTGCATGAAGATGAAGCGCTGGTCATTCAGTGCCGTCATGCCGACGCCGAAATAGTCGAGACGCGAATCGACTGCGAACGCATACGCGTGGTGGCTGATCGCCACGCGTGCGTTTCCTCTTTGCAACACCATCGCATCCACGTCGGGGATGCCATGCAATTGCGTCGCGAGATTGATGCTGTACCCGTCACGGGTCGTGAAATCCGACTTCGCCAAGGGCACCGGCGGCGTCACGCGACCGAGCGTAGAGGTGCAAAGAAGTGCTTTGTCGCGGATGCGCGCGGCACCTTTGATAAACCGCGAGCCGATCACGATTTGACGTAGCCGCGTGATATCGGCATCCGAGCAGATCGGGTCGGGTGATGCATTGATCGCAGCCAGTGTGCTGACCGCTTCGGCGCTGATCTCGTCTGCGCGCGCCACCCACAACTCGGCCAGCAGCCCCGTCTCGGCATAATCCTGGCCGTGGCTGACGACCGCGCCCGCGTACAGGCCGACCGCGGCGCCGATCAACGCACCGACAACCGCAGCGGTCGGGAACCAGGGTAACCACGGGCGGGTCATGCGAGCGTTGAGCTCCAAATTGTCGAGGCATCGATGGCTGCATTTTAATATTGCACCCTCGTTAGCCAAAAGGATTTTCGGAGATAACGTACGGTAGCAACTTTCGTTCGGCAAAAATTGCCGACAATGTGGATGGAATCGCACACTCCGCTTCAGTGAATACCCTGGGAAGTGCGGCAAATCGTCAACCGAGGGTCAACTTTCATGCAGAATTGCCGCTAAACAGTCACATTCAAGACAATCTGGTGCGTTATGACTCTATCGGTACTTATTGCAGATTCTTCCGAGCGTGCGCGGGCTTCGTTGATCGGCGCGCTGCCGAGCGATTGGAATGTTGCGCTGTCAGAGGCGCGCGATGGCGTTGAAGCGTTGGAGGCATACCACGATGGCCGCGCCGCCGTGATGTTTCTTGATATGACAATCCCTGGCATGACCGCCTTCGATGTAATGGAAGAGCTCGAACGCAAGCACGCCAGCACGACGGTCATCGTGGTCTCGGGCGAGGCGGAAGCCGGTGCCATTAGCCGCATGAAAGCGGGCGGTGCGGTGGCTTTTCTCGAAAAGCCGGTACGCCGGGAAACCCTCGAGCCCATCCTGCGCGGCTGCGGTCTGTACGAGGAATAAGCAAGCGCGCGTTGCTGTTGCGTTTCAGCTTCGCTTTCGGGCGTAGGCAACGCTTCTGCAGCGCTGCTGCAGTGCGCATTTAGTGCTTTCGTATCGCCGACGCGCTTTGCATTGGATTTGGTCGCCCGACTAGCGGACAATGCAAGAGACGCACCGCTGCGACGGCTGCGGTCGATTGCCCCTTTTCCTCCTCGTATTGACATCCCATGCAACACCTTCGAATCGTATCGGCCTGCCTGCTGGCATTCACTGCATTGTCTGCGCACGCGGACAATGTCGTCATCATCGGTTTCTCCGGCGCTTTGACCGGGGGGCAGGCTCACTATGGGAAAGACAACGAGCGCGGCGCGCAGATGGCGCTGGACCAGATCAATGCGATGCATCCCGTCATCGCCGGCGTGAAGACCACGTTCAAACTGGATGCCGAGGACGACGCCGGCGATCCTCGCACCGCGACCACGGTCGCGCAACGGTTTGTCGATCAGCACGTGAGCGCGGTGGTGGGTCACCAGAATTCCGGCTCGACGATTGCCGTGGCACGCCTTTACGCCGCGGCGAACATTGCTGAAGTCACGCCGTCCGCGACGAATCCGCAGTTCACGCAAATGGGGTATCGCACCGCGTTTCGCATGCTGGCGAACGACAATTTCCTCGGACAAGCCGTCGCGCGTTACGCTACCCAGCAACTGCACGTTCACCGCGTCGCGGTGATGGACGATCGCAGCGCTTACGGACAGGGGATCGCCGACGTCTTCGTCGATCACGTCGAGAAAGCCGGCGTGCAAGTGGTAGCGCGAGACTACACGACCGATCAGGCCATTACGTTCTCCGCACCGTTGACGCTGTTCAAAGGAAAGAAACCGGATGCGATCTTCTACGGCGGCATGGATGGGCAAGGTGCCCCGATGCTGAAGCAGATGAAACAGTATGGCATTGCCGCCCCGCTGCTCGGCGGCGACGGATTGTGTACCGCGGCAATGGAACAGCTTGCCGGGGCAGCGCTCAACGGCAATGTATTTTGCGCCGACGGTGGCCGAAGCTTCGACAAAATGCCGGGCGGCCCCGCGCTGGCAGCGCAGTTCACGAAGAAGTTCGGGGAACCGATGCAGATCTACGCACCGTACGCGTACGACGCGATGATGGCCATCTATCACGCGATCGTATTGGAGCAGTCGACCGATTCGGCGAAGATCGTAGAAGGGCTGCACCGCATCGCGTTCGATGGCGTCTCCGGCCACATCGCATTCGATAGCCATGGCGACCTGCAATCGCCGGTGGCCACCATCTCGACGTTCAAGAACGGACAGAAGGTCGCGCTGACCGAGATATCGCAGTGATGTCCTGAATCGGCGCCGCCGCCCGCGGCCACTTTACCGCGTCTCAGCGCCGTCGCAGGCGCTGGAATCCGGTCGGTTCCCATTCCCGCGTTGCCAATAGCAGACCGTTGCCGCGTTTCTTTCCGAGTGGTGCATCGATGGACTCCTGATGCAGCACGGCGAAGCGGCTTCGCACCCGTCGTAGTTCGGTCTGAAGCTGGGCGAGCGCGGCATCGGTGAACATGCCATGAACGAAATCCAGCGACGCGTTGGGCTGCCCAAACGGGTCGTTCAGAAAGTCGCTCAAGCCTTCGCGCCGAAAAAATTGCTGAATCGGGCCGTCCGGAATCCAGACGAAATCCCGCGCGATGCGCAGCCGAATCCGGTTTCCCGGCAACACCGAGATGACGTCCATCGCCTGTAACTCCGGCAGGTAGGTTTCCACGTCGGACAACGCATAGACCTTGACGATGTCCTCGACCGACCAATGGTTCAGCACGCAGACCGTCAACAATAAAAAGGACTGATCCGTCACCAGCCGCAGCTCATCGACATACTGATTGCCGATAATGCGTGCGATGATGACGCGCGGGGTAGACCGAAGCAGTGCACACGCTCACCTGAAT
This sequence comes from uncultured Robbsia sp., assembly GCA_963922375.1. Classification (GTDB taxonomy): domain Bacteria; phylum Pseudomonadota; class Gammaproteobacteria; order Burkholderiales; family Burkholderiaceae; genus Robbsia. The sequence continues at coordinate 2,567 of CAWUJR010000200.1, read as the reverse complement.
ACATAACTCAAACAATTTCCGCCCGGACCAACACCATGTTGCTTTTTCGAAGCGCGCGATTCTTGCCACTGTTTCTGACGCAGTTCTTTGGCGCACTCAACGACAATCTGTTGAAGAACGCGATGGTGATCCTATTGACCTACGGCATTGCCGGTAGCGCCGGCGATCATGCGCAGATGCTCGTGACGTTGGCCGGTGGGTTGTTCATCTTGCCGTTCTTCGTGCTGTCGGCGACCGCAGGGCAGATGGCGGACAAGTACGATCGGGCCACGATGACGCGGTGGATCAAAGTGATCGAGATCGTCATCATGGCGTTCGCCTCCGTCGGTTTCCTGATGCACAGCGTCGGTCTGTTATTTCTCGCGCTGTTTGGCATGGGTGTGCATTCGACATTTTTCGGCCCGATCAAATACGCATTGCTGCCGCAGCAATTGAGCGCGGAAGAATTGCTGCCTGCGAACTCGTATATCGAAGCCGGCACCTTTGTGTCGATTCTGATCGGCACGATCCTGGGCGGGGTACTGATTCTGCAAACGCACGGCATTCCGGCGGTGTGCGCGGCGTTGTTCACGATCGCAATCGCCGGTTATCTATCCAGCCGCAGCATTCCAACCGCGCCGTCGAGCGATCCCACGCTACGGATCAGTTTTCATGTATGGCAAGAGACGAAGCACATCATCGCTTACAGCCGTCAGGACAAGGTCGTTTTTCTCTGTATCCTCGGCATCTCGTGGTTCTGGTTCGTCGGCGCGACACTGCTGTCGCAATTCGCACCGTATGCAAAAGACGTCCTGCGTGCCGAGCCATCGGTCGTGACGCTATTGCTGACGGTGTTTTCGATCGGCATCGGCCTGGGTTCGTTCTTCTGCGAACGTCTGTTACGCGGTCAGGTCAAGAGCACCTATGTGCCGCTCGCCGCGCTGGCGATGACGCTGTTCGGCATCGATCTGTTCTTTGGCAGCCGCCATTTCGCAGCACTCGATGCGAGCCAACTGAGCACGGCTATGGCGACTCGACTCGGCGCGGTTCATCCCGAGGCGATGCTGTTGACGTTGCGCGAATTCATCGCGATCCCTGCTGCCTGGCGGGTACTGGGCGATCTGTGCGGGATCGCAATCAGCGCCGGTCTCTATATCGTGCCGTTGTACGCCATCATGCAGCAACGCAGCGCACCGGCTCACCGGGCGCGCATCATCGCCGCGAACAATGTCGTCAATGCACTATTCATGGTCGCCTCTGCATTGCTGACGTTGTTGATGTTGTCGCTATCGTTCACGATTCCGCAGGTGTTTCTGGCGGCGGCAATCGCCAATGGACTGGTGACCATCTATATCTGCAAGCTGCTGCCCGATGCGTTCATCCGATCGATCTTGCGCACCGTGCTGACGTTCTTGTATCGCGTCGAGATCAAGCACCTCGAACGATACGACACCGCAGGAGACCGCGTATTGATCGTCGCGAATCACACGTCGTTTCTGGATGCGATGCTGATCGCCGTCTTCCTGCCGGAGAAGCTGCACTTCGCGGTCAACACGCATGTCGCGAAAGCGTGGTGGATGAAACCGATCTTGAAACTGGTGGATGCGTTTCCGGTCGATCCGACCAATCCGCTTGCCACCAAGTCGCTGATCGATCTGCTGAAGAAAGACGGCAACAAATGCATGATCTTTCCGGAGGGCCGTTTGACGGTGACCGGCGCACTGATGAAGATTTACGAAGGCCCCGGCATGATCGCGGACAAATCCGGCGCGACGTTGCTGCCGATTCGAATCGATGGCGCGCAATACACGCCGTTTTCGCGGCTTAAAGGAAAGGTCCGTATTCGTTGGTTTCCGAAGATCACGTTGAGCGTGTTGCCACCGCACACATTCGACATGCCGGAAGCGGTCAAGGGTCGGGCGCGCCGCCGCCTCGCGAGTGCCAGACTGTACGACGTCATGTCCGAAATGATGTTCGACAGCACCGATACCGACAAGACCTTGTTCGCGAGTTTGCTGAGCGCAAGCGAAGTGCACGGACGGCACCATCCGATTGCCGAGGACATCGAGCGCAAGCCGCTGAACTACGGTCAATTCATTCTGCGTGCGTTCACCTTGGGTAAGGTGCTGCATCGGCACTATCCGGATCAACGGGCGATCGGCATCATGCTGCCGAATACATCGGTGACCACGATCGCGTTCTTCGCGATGCAGGCGTACGGCAAGACCCCGGCCATGATCAACTTCTCCGCCGGCGGTGCGCAGATCGTGCTCGCGTGCGAATTGGCGTGCCTGAAGACGGTGATCACGTCGAAGCGTTTCATTGGTACGGCCAAGCTGGATGCGGTGATCGCCGATCTGAAGGTTGCGGGCGTCAGCATCTGTTATCTCGAAGATCTCGCGCCTACCGTTCGATTGACGGATAAGCTGTTCGGCGCATTCGCGTCGCGCTTCCCGCACTTCGCCTATCGGCGGACGTCGCAACGGACGCGCGACACAGCGAACGGCACCGATACGCTTAAGGTGACGAACGCCGCCGATGCCTCGGCCGCTGTGCAGCATGGCGCGTCGGCGCCGTCGCCGATCGCT
>CAWUJR010000199.1:0-6892 GCA_963922375.1 uncultured Robbsia sp. | reverse complement strand
AAACGGCAATTCCGCATGGGCGGCGGCGCTCCGGCGGCCGAGATCGAGCACCGCCATGACAGCCAACGCTTCCTCTACCCGCACCAGCCCCGGGGCGGCTTCACCGCGTTGCAGCGTTTGTGCAACGGATGCGTAGAACGCCGGATAGTTACCAGGAGGTGTGCCGATCGTCTCCACCGCCGCATTCTCAGGTGTCGTTTCGCTCGTGATGCCGCTGCCCGCTGGCGCGCCGTGTCGTTTCAGTTCGCCCGCGACCGGATCGTTTCCCCACGCCTGACCGGGTGTCGGCCGCGCTCCGGCCTTCAATCGGTTCTCTTGCTGGTCCAGACCGAATTTGCGATAACTTGCGGCACTGCCTTGAATCACGAATCGCGGTACCGGCAGGCCAGCGCTCGCATTGATGCGCAGTATCGCTCGCTTGTCTACGTAGCGCAGAATCGCGGTGAAATAGTCGTCGGTCTGGCCGCCTTTGCGAAGAATGGCGCTGTCCAGATAAACCGCCTCCGGCGGACCGAATAATTGCAGCGCTTGATCGACCAAGTGCGCGCCGATGTCGTTCCACAGTCCGCTGCCGTCGCCCGGCCGCTCACGCCAGCGGTCTTTCGGCTCAGGGCGGAAGTAGTCGAACGTCGACTCGAAGTGATTGATTTCACCGAATGTGCCGTTGTCGAGCAGTTGCCGGACCGCGAGGAAGTCCGCGTCCCATCGCCGGTTATGAAACACCGTCAGCAAGCGGCCTTTCGACTGTGCCAGCGCCGCCAGTTCCTCTGCTTCCTGCAGATTCAGCGTGAACGGCTTGTCGACGACCACATGCTTATTGTGTGCGAGCGCGGCGCGGGCCAATGGGAAATGGGTCGCGTTCGGCGTGGGTATGACGACCAGATCGATGTCGTCGCGCGCGAGCAGCGCCTCAGGCGAGGCTTCCACCGGCACACCGGGGTAATCTGCGTGCACCTTGCTGGCATCGCTGCTGGACACCGCTTGCAGCGCCAGGCCGGGCGTCGTCGTCATCAGGGGCGCATGAAAAATCTTGCTGGCGCCCCCATAGCCGATGAGGCCCACACGGATCGTGGCAGCGGCGTTGCCGGACGGAACGTTCGAAGACGTGTTGCCTTGGGGGATGTCGCTTGTCACTGTTTCTCCTCGATGGTGCGGTAGCGTTGATACGCTTGTCTTGTCGGCCTTTGCGTTGGCTTTGCGTGGACTTTCTCGCTGACGCGGTCGCCGTTTCGTCGTCTGCAGTGGCTGCGTCCGTATGGCCAATGCTTCTTCGCACGCGTCAGGGGGCGGTATGTTCCACGCTGCTGATGTCGCGGTCGGTGTCAGCGATCGTGCCGGTGGGGCGCGCAGACCACCACCCTGCGATCATCGAGCCCGAGAGATTGTGCCAAACGGAGAACAACGCGCCAGGCAGCGCCGCCATCGGACCGAAATACAGCTTGCCCAACGTGGCCGCGAGTCCTGAATTCTGCATGCCGACTTCGATTGCGAGCGTGCGGCAGACCGATTTGTCGAAACCGAGCAATCGGCCGCCCCAATAACCGCCAAGCAGGCCAATGCCGTTATGTAGAATAACACCCACCACCGTGAGCGCGCCGACCGTGGCGAGCGTGGCCTGCGTGCCGGAGACGATACCGCCGATGATGAGCAGAATCGCGACCATCGACACCAGTGGCAAGATCGGTTCGATCCGGCGGACCGTTCGTGCGCACAGCGTGTTGATCAGCAAGCCCAGGGCGACCGGTACCGCGACGATTTCGACGATGCTCAGCATCATCGGGCCAATGGCGACGTGAATCGACGCGTCGGTGTAGACGCGGGTCAGGAACGGTGTGGCCACAACGCCGACGACCGTCGACAACGCGCTGATCGTGATCGACAACGCGACATCGCCGCGTGCCAGATACACCATGACGGTGGAGGCGGTGCCACTGGCGACGCTGCCGACCAGCACCATGCCGGTCGCCAACGCTGGCGGCATGTGCAGCATTTTCGCGATGAACCAGGCTGCGGCGGGCATGACCAGATAGTGCAGCGCTACGCCTGCGAATACGGGTGCCGGACGCAGCAAAATGCGTCGGAAATCGGCGATTGACAATGTTACGCCCATGCCGAACATCACCAGCATCAGAAGCGCGGCCACATGCGGCAGGATGCCGAGCAACGTCGCTGGGCGAAGAAATGCGAGCAGCGAGATCAGCACGGCCCAGAGGGGAAACAGTCGGGTGAGCAGGGCAATAAGGCGAGAAGTCATGTCCATGGCAACGGTGGCGCGGTCAGAAAGTGCCAGCAACGGCGACGACGCGAACCGGGCCTAACCTTTCAAAGTAGAGAGCGCCGATTATAGAGCAGCCGTGCGCTGCAACCGGTGCAACGAATCGGCTACCGCCACCGCCACTGTGCCCGGCACCGCTTTCGCCACCGCCCCAATCGTCGACGAGGTACCCGACGATCCGACGTATACGGGGGAGACGCTGGTATAGTCGGCGGGGTCGTTGGACGCATCGTCGTTCCGTGGTGTCCTCGACGATGCGGCGAATCGTCAAGATTTCCGCCCCGATCGAATTTTTTTCCTTTTCGTTGAATCCGTGCGTCTTTTCAATCAGTTTGTTCGTTTCGTCGCCGTTGGCGCGTCCGGCACCCTCGTGCAGTACGCGACACTGTGGATCGGCGTGGAATATCTGTCCACGCTGCCGGCGTCCGCGTCTGCGGTGGGCTACATCCTCGGCTCCGTCGTCAATTACGTGCTGAATTATCTTTACACGTTCCAGAGCGACGCCTCGCATCGCAAGACCGCGCCGCGTTATTTCTCCGTGCTTGGCGTGGGGTGGTGCATCAATGCATGTTTGATGCTGCTGCTCGCGACCCATTGGCATTGGAATTACTGGGTTGCCCAGGTGGTGACGACGGGGGTCGGGCTGGCGTGGAACTTCTCCGCCAGCCGCTGGTGGGCGTTCAAGGCCGAACCGTGAATCGGTGCGGCAGCGCCGTCAGCCGCACCGGACAGCTGCGCTGAACTGCGGCCTCGGATCGCATCACCGCGCCACGGCCCGTCGGACTTGCTCAGCACGAAATCTGCAGACGTAATAAGCTAATCAATCTACCTCTGCAGTTTTTTCAGGAGACACACATGATCAAGAAAACGGCATCAGCGCATTGGGAAGGCGACGTCAAGAACGGCGGTGGCACGATTTCCACGCAAACCGGTGTGTTGAAAGAGGCACCGTATGGGTTCAAGGCGCGTTTCGAGGGCGGTCCTGGAACCAATCCGGAAGAATTGATCGGTGCCGCGCACGCCGGGTGCTTTTCGATGGCACTCTCGATGATTCTCGGCAACGCCGGTCTCGTGCCGAAGTCGATTGATACGAAGGCGACCATTTCGCTGGACAAGGACGGCGATGGGTTTGCTGTCAAGGGGTCGCACCTGGACGTCGTGGTCGAGATCCCTGGTGCGGACCAAGCGAAGTTCGACGAAGCGGCGGCCGCTGCCAAAGCGGGTTGCCCGATCTCGAAGCTACTGAATACCGAAATTACGATGACTGCCACGCTGAAGAACTGATTCGGCCTCATCGTTGCTCGTCGCCCATGGGCGGCGGGCACCCTCTGCATCCCTGCCGCCCCCTCCGATATCCTCTCCCTCCAAGCCCGCCGACACTGTCTCGCAGACGGATTCGTCAGGGTGACGTAAAAACATCAAAGTGCGATGAACAGTCGCGAAAATCGAGCAAGAACTGTTTCGGTTGCTTATTATTCCGGTGATGGAATGGCGCGCCGGCACTGATGCCGTGCAGTGGCTTAGCCTGGTTCCTTGTGACGGCAACGTGAAAAGTTATCGGTTAACTCTATTGGATTACGATAACGTTAAATCCCGATGCAAATCCGCGCGCAGCGGATTATGATAGCGAAAATAAATGCGGAACGGGTTGGTCGGGGAGTTCCGTGAATACCGGCAAGCAGCAGCGCAGAAGAAGAGTTCAAAAGCAGCAGAGCGGAATCGGAAAAAGAAGATGATGAACAAAGAGCAGCTCGTGGTGCTGGCAAAGGCGCTGCAGCGAGATCTGGATGTGGGACAGGTTTCGGTCGACCTCTACTTCGAAGAAGACAGTCAATGGTTGGCACTGCCGGCATCGGCCTATGCTGCGCCAGATGTCATCAAGACCCCACAGGACACGGTGCGGTCGGCAGAACATAAGGTAGCCCCGCAGTCCGACGCGCTTTGGTTCGAAATGGCGGGGCTGCGTGCTGCGGCATCGATCACCTTTCCCGGCGCGCCCGACAGGGATACGCGCAAATCCTGCGAAATGCGTATTGCCGCCATTTTGCAAAATGCGATCAATGCCTATCACGTTTCGCATAATCCGCTCACCGGTTTATTGGCGCGCGAATCGTTTCGTACGATTCTGAAAGAAAAGATCGGTAATATTAAAGAAAATCTTAATAACGGTAAAATCGCTCAGGAAGGCGGTAAATCGCAGATATTGTCGGTGATCGCATTCGATCTCGATCGATTCAAACAGGTCAACGATAACTTCGGTCACTTGTACGGCGACCAGGTGCTGAAGACGTTCGCCCGCCGCCTCGATATGGTCGCGCAGCACATCATGCTGGAGCAAGGAGAGCAGATCGACGTGCGCGTCGCGCACCCGTCCGGCGAAGAATACTGGGTGTTGATCGAAGGCGCGGTGGATGGGTCGAGCATTCGCGAGATGGCGGAGAAATTCTGCTTTCGTATCGAGGAGGAGCCATTGCCGTCCGAGGCTGAATGGGCCTACTTGGTCCGGCAACAGCCCGAGATTCGCGAAATCGTCTTCCCGGGCACCAGTGAACGGCATTTGACGACGAGCGTCGGTGTCGCGGTCTATGCGCCAAATAATGCGAACAGCGCCGATGCCGAGGTGTTGTCGTTGTTGGACAATGCGGACACGGCCTTGTCGCGGTCGAAAGCCCGCGGGCGAAACCAGGTTACCGTGTTCGACGAGATTATCCATAACAGCGGCCGCGTGCTTGAGCATGATGCGCAGACCGCCGTGACCGCGATCGATATTGGATCGAAGGTAGGCGTTTCGATCGGGCAGGAATTCGTGGTGTATCCGGAGACGTTCGCCGGCAAGGTGCCGTTTGTCACCGACGACGGCAGAACGCGCAAGATCGTCGGCCATTACCCGAAGATGGAATTGGCGCGGGTGGTGGTCTTCAATGTGCAGAACGAGATCTCGTTCACGTTGCCGGCCGATCCGACACGTCCTGTATCCATTCCTGCCGGTGCGCATTTGGAAGCCGTTCCACTCGGCAGTATTTCGCATTTGATCCGGATGCCCGGCGATCTCGGCTATACCGGCTCTGTGCTGGATGGATCGAGCACGCGCGGCACCGAAGAGCTGAACGCGACGGTGTTATCGGTGCTCGAACACGGCGAGGTGCCGGCGGCGGCGGTGTTTCGCTTCAAAGGCGCCGCGAATTTCACGAAGAAGTTTGGCACCGCCGCGTTCAATCGCAATCTGGCCAAACTGTACTCGGATTTGAACCGGGTGTTCTCCGACGTTACCGTCGGTCTGATCGATCAGACGTCGATTTGCGTTGCGGGTCCCGAAGCGTGTCTGACGCCCAATATTCTGCGCAAGGCCTGGGCCGAATGTGCGGCGCTGGACGAGCTGTCGCTGATCTGTGGCTACTTCTACGCCGACGATTCGACTGCCGGCGTGGGGTATAAGGAAGTGGATCCTCGATATGCGGTTGATTTTGCGCAGTACGCAGTGTCGGACCACGGCCTGGACAAGGACGGCGACACCGAAAAGACCAATCTCATCGCGTTCACGCTGACGCGCGCCCGCGAGCTATTGAAAGCACTGTTCGCGGCCAGGGCCTCTCAGGGTATCGTCGATTATGAGCGCTTCCGCGAAGCGAACTTCGTGCATCACACGCTCGATAACCTCGGCGGGGTCTGCTATTCGAAGCAAAACCGCATCGACAAAGCGGCGGATTGTTATGAACTGGCGATTCGCAAAGCACGCAAGGACGTGATTTATCGCGGCAACCTGGGCATCGTGACCTATCGCAGTGGTCAGCACGAACGGGCGCTGAAGTGGTTGAACGAGATGGACGACGATCAGCTGCTTGAGTTGAAGAAATCCTATCCGTACGGCTATGTTTGCTATGCGATGCATCTTGTGCAAGCGTTCCGGTTAGGGTTGCCGGCATTTCGCAAGGCGCGCTTCGAGACCGTCGGCCCGGAAGCGCTGGAACTACCCGAAATGGGGAAATTCGCGAATGGTGTCAGTCATCTGAAGGATGCACTGGAGAAGTGTGCGGCGGCAGCGGAATAAGCTTGTCGCTACTCGTCGCTACTCGTCGCTACTCGACTGTGTTCGACGGCGGCAACGATCGCATCGTGACGTTCCTTGTTGCGCTGCCAGTCCATCCAGGCGGTGCGCAAGCGTTTGGCCGACAGTAATTGCGCGAAGCCCAGTCGCTCGGCGACAAACTCGTCGGACTCCCCGCTCTCGAACAGTGTGGCCGCATAGGCGTTGCGAAGCGTCTGCGGACTGATGCGAGCGACGCGGGCACTCATCAGGCCCGCACCTTCCACCAATGTATCGATCGCTCTCAGTACAGTGGCCTTATGCATCGCCCGGCCGCCCCGTCCGGCAGGAAAGACCAATTCACCATCGACGCCAGCTTGCTGTCTGGCGGACAACCACCGTTCGACAATTTGTGCGGTCTGCTCGGTCAACGGCAGTTGCCGTGCATAGCGGGGGTCCGTGCCTTCGATGCGCACGCTGCGTTCGCCGAGCGTTAGACTGGAAATCGGCAGTGTTTCCGCTTCGCTGAGCTTGAGGCCCGTGCCCAGCAGCATGGCGCCCATCGCCCGGTCGCGCAGATCGCGCCAATGCAG
>CAWUJR010000198.1:0-6899 GCA_963922375.1 uncultured Robbsia sp. | reverse complement strand
AGCAGGCCCGAGGCAAGGCGCGCGTAGGGGCGATCCTTGACGCGACCGCGGCGACGATCGCCGAGGCTGGCCTCGAAGGCGTGACGATGCATGGCATTGCAAAACGGTCGAAGACGCCGATTGGATCGCTATATCATTTCTTTTCCGACCGCGAGGCGTTGCTAGGCGCGCTATTCGACCGCCATCAAGCCGCGATGCAAGGGATTCAGGCGCAGATCCGCACGATGCCCAGCGAATTCTGGGCGTCGTTGTCGGCAGAGGCCGCGATCGACCGGCTCGTCATGCCGTTTGTCGATTATCTTGAAAAGCATCCGGACTGCCTCGTTTTGGATCCGGCCGCCTGCAAGCGTGAAGAGAAGACACATGACCTGAGCGCATGGCGCGCGGTCGTCGATGCACGCATGCCGGCCGTGAACACCACGCGTCGGCAGCTGTACGCTGAAATGTTGCACGCACTCGCGGTGGGTGCCTTCGCGATCAAGCTACGCGGCGTTGCGTCGAATATTGGGTTAGCAGGCGTTTATATGCGGGAGGTGCGACGCGCGCTGGCCGCCTATCTGGCCTCGGTGGAAAGTGCGGAGCACTGACGGTCGCGGGCCAATAGCCCATACCGTTCGCTATCGCAGATTTCTTCGCCCATGAACCAGCGTTCTCGCAGCAGTCCCTCGCGCACGAAGCCGAGCCGCGTAAGCAGCTTTGCCGACGCCGCGTTACGCGGATCGATGTCCGCTTCTATCCTGTGCATCTTGAGGGCATCAAACGCATGGTCGATCAGCGCGGACGCGGCTTCTTGCATATAGCCTCGTCCCCAATGCGCGCGTCGCAATCCGAATCCGATTTCCACGTGGCGGTTCTGCTCATCGGCACGAAACAGCGCCGTGTCGCCGAGCACTTCTCCGGTCCCGCGTAATGTAATTGCGCAAATGAGATCGGTGCCATTGGCAGATCGCTGCATCATCCGTGCGAGGCGATCTGTGGATTGGTCGACGTCGGTCATCGCTGGAATCGTGAACCGCATTGCTTCTTTATCCGACCAGCGAGTGAACAATGCCTGGACGTCTTCACGCTGGAGTGGCCTTAAAACAAGGCGTGGCGTCGTAAAGGTCGTTGGCTTGAAGAAGGGCATGCTGGCATGGGAATGAGTGCGGGTAAATCGATTACAACATAGCCCTTTGTGGTCGGCAAGTAAGCGGTGGGCGGTCGTTTCCTTCGGTAAATGGGTAGCGCTTGCGCAAAACGCTATTTCGATGTCGCCCGTCAACGCCATCCGGTATTCCGCGTACGATAGCGTTTCACTTGCCGAAAAGGATTGAACGATATGTTTATCGCAATGAATCGCTTCAAGGTGGCGCTGGGGTCCGAGACAGCGTTCGAGACGTTGTGGAAGAATCGCGACTCGCATTTGAATGCGGTGCCGGGCTTCGTGGAGTTCCATCTATTGAAAGGGCCAAGTCGCGACGACCATGTGCTGTACGCGAGCCATACGATCTGGAAGGATCATGCCGCGTTCGAAGGCTGGACGAAGTCGGAAGCGTTTCGCGCCGCACACCGCAATGCCGGGCAAGGCAGTGGGCCACTGTATTTGGGGCATCCGGAGTTCGAAGGGTTCGAGGTTATCCAAACCGTCAAATAACGGTGCGCGCTGCATCGGTCCGTCATCCCTTGTTTTTAACCCCGCTGTTAGCCCCCAGCCACGGGCGTTGACACAGGCGTCGCGTATCCGCCATGCTTGCGGACGTCCGCCACTGGGTTATGGAAACAATATGCAAATAGTTGCAGGCCGTCGCGGCGCGTTGATCGGCCAGACAAAACAACGGCCGATCAAGAAAAAGGGTCCTGGGCGCCCCGAAGGCACCAGCGTCGTACGCGACGAGATTCTGGACGCCGCCGAGCGTTTGTTTGCGAATCTCGGTTATGCCGGCACGACGTTGCGCGAGGTGTCGCAGGAAGCGAAGGTGACGCAGGCCCTGATCAACTACTATTTCGGGTCGAAGTTCGGGCTATTCGAAGAGACATTCCTGCGTCGCAGCGTGGCCATTTCGGAAGAGCGCCTCGAGCATTTGACGGTGCTTCGTGCGAAACCGGGCGGTCCGCAAGTGCGGGACATCGTGCAAGCGTTTCTATTGCCCACGGTCGCCCTGAGGCAAACCGAGCAGGGCCGTCATTTCCTTCGGTTGCAGGCCCGGTTGCACGCAGAGCCACCGCAGCTTTCGTACGCGCTACGGGACAAAGCGTATGGCGAGTCCACCGAGCAGTACAGCCAGGCGCTGCAAGCGGCGCTGCCGGGATTGTCTGCATTGGATGCCCAGTGGCGCATGACGCTGATGATCGGTACCTATCTCTACGCGTTCTCGGATACGCACCGGATGGAAGAACGCTTGCCGCCATCGGAATACGATCCGGACGATTGGCAATCGCTGATCGATCAGGTGACGGGCTTCGTGGTCGGCGGAATGTCGACGTCCTACCGTAGCCGCGTCCGATAACAGGGCACATCACGCGTTACATCCCGAGTCATATCGTGGGTCGCCCCGCAAGTCGCATCGCGAGTTCCCCCGACAGCAGCGGTGCGATCAATGCCGCGTCTGCCCACGCGATCGCCGGATGACCCGGCGCTGTCCCGGGGCGAGGCACCTGCCGCACACGCTTCTCCGGCCGACTATGTCCGCCATGCCGTCACCTGCCTGGGCTTCCAGGCGGCTCATTAATTAACGAGTTGATTAATTAATTTTTGCTTCGGCTTTTGTTGCGGTACGCTGTGCAAAAGGAAAGGGAGAGGAGAAACGATGAATGTGATCCCCGTCATTGTGCATCGACCCATCACTGCGGGCGACGGCTGTCAGGATCCAGTGTTGCTGAACGATTGGCATGTGGTCGGTTTCAGCACGGATTTCGTTCAAGGCACCATCTATCCAGTGCGGCTACTCGAGCGTGAGCTGATCGTCTGGCGCAGTGCCGACGACGAGATTCACGTTTGGGAGGATCTGTGCATCCATCGTGGCGCGCGACTGTCAAAGGGCTGGATCAAAAATGATTCCGTGGTCTGCCCTTACCACGGCTGGGAATACGATTGCAGCGGCGCGTGCACGCACATGCCGGCCGCACCTGATGAAAAGCCGATGAAGAAGGCGAAGGCGTTCCCGCACGGTGCGGTCGAGCGTTACGGTTTCGTCTGGGCCTGCCTGGGAACGCCTACCGACGACGTGCCGGTTTTCCCGGAATGGAGCGACGCATCGTTCATGAAAGTGCATAGCGGGCCCTATCCCTACCAGGCGAACGGATTTCGTGCGGTTGAGAATTTCATCGACGCGTCGCATTTCCCGTTCGTGCACGCCGGTCTGAACGGCGTGATGGATCGTCCCGATCGGCTCGAACCGTACACAGTCGAGGAAGTCGAAACCGGTCTGCGCTCCTCCGAAGTGCGTGTGTTCCAGCCTTTTGGCGACGCCCGGGGCAAACCGTTGGTCGCGTATTACACGTATCACACGTTTCGACCGTTGATCGCGTATTTCTCGAAGCGTACGCAGATGGCGGATGAGAAAGGCCATGTGATCGACGAAGCCTCCGATATCTTTCCGACCTTCTTCACGGTGCAGCCAGTCGACGCGACGCATTGCATCGTACGTGTGTGCGCGGCGATGAATGCGCAACCGCATCCGGATCCGAAAGGTGTGCGGGATCGTGCCGATGTGGTTTATTTGCAAGACCGCGATATTGTGGAGACGCAACGTCCGGAACGGATTCCGGTCGAATTGCGCTACGAACTGCATCACCGTACCGATTTGATGGGACAGCGTTATCGTTCCTGGCTACGTGCGAAGGGCATCGTCTATGGCGTCATCTGAACATCCAAGCGAGCTGTTGTGCGTGCGCTTGAGCGCCGTCGAATACGGTGCGCAGGGGATCAACACCTATCGCTTTTCTTCGCTGGACGGTAGCGCGTTGCCGTCGTTTGACCCCGGTGCGCATATCGATGTCGTGCTCGGACCGCAGATGACCCGTCAGTATTCGCTGTTATGGCCATCGCCATCGCCTGCCGACTATGTGATCGCGGTGCAAGTCGCGGAGCCCGAAAACGGTGGCAAGGGCGGGTCGCGGATGCTGCATTACGAATCCGTCGTCGGGGCGACTTATCAAATCTCGCCGCCACGGAACCATTTTCCGCTGGAGGACGGCGGACCGTGCCATTTGCTCGCCGGTGGCATCGGCATCACGCCGTTGATATCGATGTACCGGCAGCTTCGCGAAACGGGGCGACCCGTGACGCTTTACTACTGGGCCGGCTCGGCCGACCACATGCTGTTTCATCGAACGCTGTCGACTGATACGGTCGTGCGCTTATTCGAAACGCGTCGCGGCGGCATGGCACCGCCTCGGTTGAAAGACATCGTCGCGCAGATTCCTGCAGACGCGCATCTGTACTGTTGTGGCCCTGCGTCGATGGTCGACGAATTCGATAATGCCACCGCCGACCGGCCCGAATCGATGGTGCATCGCGAACGTTTCAGCGCCACGGTCGAAGCGCTGCAACCGGGCGATGGCTTTACCGTGACCTTGCAGCGCTCGGGTAAGACGTTATATGTCAGCGAAGGGCAGACGCTGCTCCAAGTCTGTGAGGCAGCCGGTGCCGATGTCGCGTACTCATGCGAAGAAGGCGTCTGCGGGGCTTGCGAGGTGAAGGTACTGGGCGGTCAGGTAATGCATCGCGACAGCGTGCTGACCGCCGCACAAAAGGCGCGCTCGGAAACGATGATGATCTGCTGTTCGCGCGGTATCGGCAGCGGTCTTGTACTGGATCTTTGAAGGAGTCATCGTATGAGAAGGACGTTGCGAGTTGGCGTTATCGGCGCGGGTATCGGTGGTGTCACGCTGGCGCGCGCGTTGACGCAGCAAGGTATCGAGGCTCATGTCTTCGAGCGCGCACAGGCGTTCGGCGAAGTGGGTGCCGGCGTGCAGATGACCCCGAATGCGGTCAAAGTGCTCAATGCCCTCGGTTTGCAGGATGCGCTGAATGCGATCGGCTTCCTACCGGAGGCCATGGTCGGCCGAAACTGGAAGACGGCACGCGAACTGTTTCGCACGCCGTTGAAAGAAAGCTGCCTGGGGCTGTACGGCGCGGACTTCTATCACGTTCACCGCGCCGATCTGCACGCGACTTTGGCGAGCGGTATCCGGTCCGACCAGGCGACACTGGGTGCGCACTGCACCGGATTGCGTCAGGAGAAACAGACGGCGGTGGCCACTTTCGCCGACGGCACCGAATATGAGGCCGATTTGATCGTAGGCGCGGACGGCGTGCGTTCGGTCATCCGCGAAGCGCTATGGGGCATGGAGGCGGCAAACTATACCGGTCATATGTGCTGGCGCGCATTAGTGCCCGTTGAACAGCATCCTTTGCCTTTCGTCAGCCCGGATTCGTCGTTCTGGATGGGACCGAAAGGGCATGTGGTCACGTATTACGTGAAGGGCGGCAGCATGGTCAATATCGTCGCCGTCAACGAGCATGCGAACTGGGTCGAAGAGTCGTGGACTGCGAAGAGTACCCAGGCGGAATTGCTTGCCGGATTCGAAGGATGGCATCCGAATCTGATCGAATTGTTTCGACGCACCGATCCGGACAACATTTTCAAATGGGGCCTGTTCGATCGCGATCCGATGAAGGCCTGGTCGAAGGGACGCGCGACCTTGCTGGGCGACGCCGCGCATCCGATGCTGCCGTTTCTGTCACAAGGGGCGGCGATGGCAATCGAGGACGGCTTTGCGTTGGCGAAATCACTCAGCTATCACGGCCTCGGCCTGATCGACGAGGCGTTGCGCGCGTACGAGGTTGAGCGCTTGCCGCGCACCGGCCGCGTGCAATTGGAGGCGCGCGAACGGGGTCGTACTTATCATCTGCCTGGCCCGTGGTCGCAGTTCAAGCGCGATGCCGCGTATCGCTGGCGGCAATTGATGAACCGCAACGCGGTGGGCATTCAGGCGAATTGGGTTTATGAATACGACGCGCGCGACTGTGTGTCGCGGTTCGAGCAGCGAAGCAAGCTGTCGGCGTAAGAAGCGCGTGACGGTGACGGACTTGCCGTAGATGACGTCATCCCGCCGGCGTCAGATCGTCGCCGACGGGGAGGCGGATGCCCGGGAGGGTGAGTGGGGTGAGGGGTGCCGACTCACACCACTGGGCTGGCGTTCAGCTGCTTCGAGAAGCGCTTCGTCATATATCGGCTGAAGGCCAGCCCCGCCGCGGCCAGCGCACCGCCGAACAGGCCGATATAGTGCATGCCGATATGGGTGCCCACGACGCTGCCGAGCAGCGCGCCCCCGCCGATGCCGACGTTATAGATGCCGGAGAACAACGCCATCGCCACATCGGTAGCGTCTTTCGCGAGGGCCAGTACCTTCGCCTGCAACGTCAAACCGAAGCACATGATCGCGATGCCCCAGCAGATACTGAGCACGTCGAGTGCATAGCCAAAGTTAGCCAATGGCAGCAGCAGTACCAGGCATCCGGTGATCACCGCGATGGCCGAAATCAGAAACGTATTCGGAATACGGGTACTGAAGCGGTTGAACAGCAGAGAGCCGATGACGCCGGAGCCGCCGAACAGCAGCAGCAACACGGTCACCATGAACGGGCTCAAGCCGCCGACTTCTTCGACGAAAGGCTCGATATAGGTATAGCCGGTGAAGTGTGCAGTCACGACGATGGCAGTGAGCAGGTAGATCGACATCAGTGCCGGGCGTTTGAACAGCAGCGGCAGGCTGCTGAGCGAGCCGGCATTCTCACTGGGCATCGGCGGTAGCGTTCGCGCGAGCCAAAATGCGGTGGCAGCGGCGCCGGCAGCGATGGCCATGAACGTGAAACGCCAGCCCAGCGCCTCGCCGAGCACCCGACCGAGCGGAAT
>CAWUJR010000197.1:0-6912 GCA_963922375.1 uncultured Robbsia sp. | reverse complement strand
CACCACGATTGCCACACCGACGAGATGCGCCAGGTACAGCGGCACATTGCCATCCAACGCGACGACGCCGTTGGTGACCGGATCATCGATGATCAAGCCCCCGGCAATCCACCCGAGTAACCCTGCCCCGGCTGTCACGATCACCGGGAAACGGTCGATCGCCTTCAGCACCAATGTACTTCCCCAGACGACGATCGGGATACTCAGGATCAGGCCGAACGCCACCAATGCGATACGCTGAGACGGGTCCGCCGACTCAGCTGCCCCCGCAATCGCGATCACATTGTCCAGGCTCATCACGAAGTCGGCCAGGATGATCGTCTTGATCGCAGCCATCAGCCGACTCTGCGCGGGGACCTCCCGATGACTCGCGCTTTCCGGCAGCATCAACCGGATCCCGATCCACAGCAGCAGCAGGCCGCCGGCAATCTTCAGGAACGGGACTGCCAGCAAGAAGACCGCGAACGACACCAGGATCAGGCGCAGCACAATGGCGCCGGCCGTCCCCCATAGGATGCCTCGCCTCCGTTGCGCCGTCGGCAGATTTCGGCAAGCCAACGCGATCACGACCGCATTGTCGCCCCCCAACAGGATATCGATGACGATAATCTGGACAATCGCGGCCCAGTGGAGGGACGAAAGCAGTTCGAGCATGGGATGTCGCCGGAATCTCGGACAACGTGCAGCGGGACGCGCACGCAAATCAACCTTACGGAAAGATTTCAGCACTTTAACAGATTGCCTGCCGACTGAAGCGAGTAAACGATCGTAAGCGATCGCAAGTCGTCTGATTCCGCTAGCCGGATTCCGGTGAAGCGAAGCGCGAAGCGGCGACCTTGCTGACCGCCCGGTTCAATCCGATCAATCAGTCAACCCGGTCGCGCTGCCGATCCGCGTGAATGCAATCTGTTCACGGACCGCTCAAAGTGAACGCACCGATGTGCGCGCGCAAGCATTGCGCAAGACCACGCGCGTCACGTCGATGACGAGACACGCGTCCTGACGCTGGCGGAACGCGAGGAACCTGCCTCGCGCCTCGAACGTCAACGTGATGTCCCGATCACGATAGACAGGGCAGAAGTGCCGTTACAGCACCGATTTCAGCAAGCGCCCCATCTCGGATGGGTTGCGCGTCACCTTGATGCCACTCGCCTCCATGATCGCGAGCTTCTCATCGGCGGTCCCCTTCCCCCCGGAAATGATGGCGCCCGCATGACCCATCCGTTTTCCGGGAGGGGCAGTCACGCCGGCAATGAAGCCCACCACCGGTTTTTTCATATTTGCCTTTGCCCATTCCGCGGCCTCTTCCTCATCGGAACCGCCAATCTCGCCGATCATCACCACGGCCTCGGTGTCGGGATCGTCATTGAACAGCTTCAGCACGTCGATATGCTTTAGCCCGTTCACCGGATCGCCGCCGATTCCGACAGCCGATGACTGTCCGAGACCTAGCGCGGTCAATTGACCGACTGCCTCGTACGTGAGGGTTCCGGAGCGCGACACCACGCCGATGCGTCCCTTGCGATGGATATGGCCCGGCATGATGCCGATCTTCAATTCGTCCGGCGTGATCACCCCCGGGCAGTTCGGTCCGAGCAGCAGCGTCTTGCGATTTTCACGGCGCATGCGATCGCGCACTTCCATCATGTCGCGAACGGGGATCCCCTCGGTGATACAGATCGCCAGATCGAGATCGGCCTCGACTGCCTCCCAGATCGCCGCAGCGGCGCCTGCCGGCGGCACATAAATCACCGACACGTTCGCCCCGGTGCTTTCCTTTGCTTCGCGCACCGACCCAAAGATCGGAATACCTTCAAAATCCTCGCCTGCACGCTTCGGATTGACGCCCGCGACGTACGCTTCTCGCCCGTTCGCATAATCGCGACAAGCGCGGGTATGGAATTGACCTGTCTTGCCCGTGATGCCCTGCGTAATGACCTTCGTGTCTTTATTGATCAGAATCGACATAGGTGACCTCTTGTCTGTTATCGGCGCGCCCTTTCAGGCCGTTCATCGAGCCCATTGCGGTTGAGCGGTTCCGTGCTGATTCGGCGCGAGTCCCATGCGGGCCTCAAGCGCCTTACCCGCTACGAACGCAAGCTATCGTTCAATGGCCCTTTGCTGCATTCACGACCTTTTGAGCCGCCTCTTCCATACTGTCCGCCGCGATGATCGGCAGGCCCGAGTCGGCGAGCAGCTTTTTGCCCAGCTCCTCGTTCGTTCCCTTCATGCGTACCACCAGCGGCACCTTCAGAGACACCGCTTTCGACGCGGCGATCACCCCTTCGGCGATCACATCGCAACGCATGATGCCGCCGAAGATATTCACCAGGATCGCCTCCAGATGCGGATTCTTCAGCATGATCTTGAACGCTTCGGTCACCTTCTCCGTCGTCGCTCCACCGCCCACATCGAGGAAGTTCGCCGGTTCGCCGCCAAACAACTTGATCGTATCCATGGTGGCCATCGCCAATCCTGCGCCATTCACCAGACAGCCGATATTGCCGTCCAGCGAGATGTAGGCGAGATCGAACTTCGACGCCTCGATTTCGGCCGGGTCCTCCTCGTCCAGATCGCGATACGCGACGATCTCCGGGTGACGGAAAAGCGCGTTCGAATCGAAATTGAATTTCGCATCCAGCGCGATCACGCCACCGTCACCGGTAATCACCAACGGATTGATTTCAGCCAGCGACGCGTCGGTTTCCCAAAACGCCTTGTACAGCCCCTGAAAAATGGACCGCGCCTGCGCGATCGAGCCGTCTGGCACGCCGATCTTTCGCGCGAGATCGTCGGCGTCCGCATCGCTCAGTCCCGTCACCGGATCCACGGCCACCTTATGGATCAGTTCGGGCGTCTTCTCGGCCACTTCCTCGATTTCCATACCGCCTTCGCTGGATGCCATCACGACGACCCGCTGCGTCACACGATCCACCACCAGCCCGACATATAGCTCCTTGCGAATGTCCGCACCCTCCTCGATCAACAGCCGACGAACATGCTGCCCTTCGGGGCCGGTCTGATGGGTGATCAACTGCATGCCAAGAATCTGCGACGCAAATTCGCGAACCTGATCGATCGACTTCGCCACCTTGACGCCGCCGCCCTTGCCCCGGCCCCCGGCATGAATCTGCGCCTTGACTACCCACACCGGGCCGCCCAGCGACTCGGCGGCCTTCACCGCTTCATCGACACTGAACACCGCCTGGCCGCGCGGCACGGCAACGCCGAATTTGCGCAGGAGGTCCTTACCCTGATACTCATGGATTTTCATGCGAGATT
The DNA here is from genome assembly GCA_963922375.1 of uncultured Robbsia sp. GTDB lineage: Bacteria > Pseudomonadota > Gammaproteobacteria > Burkholderiales > Burkholderiaceae > Robbsia. The sequence continues at coordinate 3,630 of CAWUJR010000197.1, read as the reverse complement.
CCCTTCCGTCTAAGAGGTGAACTGAGAGGTGAAAAAAGTCCTGCGGTGCCGCGCTTCTGTGGACCATCCGTCGCCCAGTCTGCACGCACCTTATTGGCCATTCGTGCCGGACGCGCCGACGACGCGCACCGAAGACACGTGCGTACGGATACCGCACGCAACAAGGCCTGTGTGCTCACTGCGGGTAACCACGGGGGAACTGATTTTAAGAAACGGCGGACTGCGAGGGGGGAGAAACGAAGAAGGCGCTGACACAAACGCCGACACCGGGCGATGACACCCACCCGGCGATCATACGAATAAGGGAACGCGGTCTGTGGCGGCATGCGCGGAGAACCGTCCAGTTTGAAAGATCGCTCATTCTAGCATAGCGATTTACAATCTTTGGACGAGACAGTACCGGCCAACCAACTGGACCTGGATTATTCAGTATTCAATCGACTACTATTTTGACATAAGGGTAACTACTTATCCAGTGCGGCAAGCTGTCGCATGGCATGTATGTGGTGTATCTGCCGCATAGGCGTCGCACCGGCCGCGCCGTCCCGACGCAAAGCCGGAGCACGATCACAGGAAAAACCGCCAGAAACAGGGAAAAGAAACGGAGCCACCCACGCGCGCGACGCAGACCGGGGCGCGGCGTTGTGCACGTCGGAAAATGAAAGCGGTCAGCCGTCGCCAGGCAATTCGTCATCGCCCACACGGAGCACCCGCATGATGGCATCGCGCGAAAATCCCCGCGTCGCGAGAAAACGCGCCTGCTTCGCTCGCTCCGCCGGCGTGCTTGCCAGACGGCCGAACTTCTTTCCCCAAACCAGTCGGATACGATCCCACTCCGACGATTTAAGGTCCGCACTGACCGACGCAACGAGATCGCTGTCGATACCATGGCGCTTCAGTTCACCGACAATCCGAGACGCCCCGAAGCGGGACGCCCGTCGATTGACGACGCTTTCGGCGAATCGGCTATCGGATAGCCAACCTTCGTTGCCGAGCGCATCCAGCAAACGTTCGACCGCCTGCTCGCCGTCGGATTCTTCGACAAACGGTGCGAGTTTGCGCGCCAGTTCACTTCGACTATGTTCGCGGCGTGACAGATAGCCGAGTGCCCTGCCCTTCAGACTACGCTTTGGTTTTCCGTCATGCGAAGTGGGCGCGTCGCGCTCCCCCCCTGCGTTGCGTGCACGGGCGGCATCGCCTCGCTTGAGCCCGGCACTCCGCTCAAACCGAGCGCCCCCTGCCTCCGGTTCACTGCCTGACGCGACAACACGATCGCTCGACACTGCGGAATGCGGGCCTGGGGGCGAACGCGGTGGGTCTAACTCAAACGGTTCGCCATCGTCGTCGTCATCGAATGGCGATGGCGCACGCCGCTGCGGTGATCGACCAAACGAACGAAATCCGCTCATTCAAGACTCCATCGTGACCGATCGACGCGCTGACGAGCGTGTAAAACCGGCCCCGCAAGCCGCCAGCACGCACGCGAGCACTCGGCCCGTGGCGCGCCATTTCGGCACCGAAGACGATGCTTAGTCGTCACCCAGCACGTCGGTGCTGGCAGGAGCGGCAGGCGCCGAACCCGGCAACAACGCGATCCCCAGGGTTTCGCGGATGCGATTCTCGATCTCAAACGCGATCGCCGGATTTTCACGCAGAAATTCGCGCGCATTATCCTTACCCTGACCGACGCGATCACCCTTATAGCTATACCAAGCGCCCGCCTTCTCGACGATCTTATGCTGCACGCCCAGATCGATCACTTCGCCTTCGCGCGAAATCCCTTCCCCATACAGGATGTCGAAGATGGTCTCGCGGAACGGCGGCGCAACCTTATTCTTCACGACCTTCACGCGCGTTTCGGAACCGATCACTTCATCGTTCTTCTTGATCGAACCGATACGACGGATGTCCAGACGCACCGACGCGTAGAACTTCAGCGCATTACCGCCGGTCGTCGTTTCCGGGCTACCGAACATCACACCGATCTTCATCCGGATCTGGTTGATGAAGATCACCATGCAATTCGCACGCTGAATCAACGCCGTCAATTTGCGCAGCGCCTGCGACATCAAACGTGCTTGCAGACCCGGCAACGAATCGCCCATCTCGCCTTCGATTTCAGCCTTCGGCACCAGCGCTGCGACCGAGTCGATCACGATCAGGTCGATCGAGTTCGAGCGCACCAGTGCGTCGGTGATTTCGAGCGCTTGCTCACCGGTATCCGGCTGCGAGATCAGCAGATCGGACACTTTGACGCCGAGCTTGCTCGCGTACTGCACATCGAGCGCATGTTCGGCATCGATGAACGCACAGGTGCCGCCCAGCTTCTGCATCTGCGCGACGACCTGCAACGTCAGCGTCGTCTTACCCGACGATTCAGGACCATAGATCTCGACCACGCGGCCGCGCGGCAAACCGCCGACGCCCAGAGCGATATCGAGTCCGAGCGAGCCGGTGGAGACCACCTGGATATCGTCGAACTGGTCGTTATCGCCCATGCGCATGATCGACCCTTTGCCGAACTGCTTTTCGATCTGGGCCAGTGCCGCTGCCAGCGCCTTACCCTTTTCCGCAGTCATTCCGCTCGGGCCTTTCTTGCTATCTTCCATGAATCGTCCTTTGCTATGATGAGATCGTGTCGCGGGCGCAATGCACCTCTGAAACGTCAATAATCGATACTGTATAAAAAAACAGTGTCCGTGGCAAGTGCGTAATGACACTTTCCGCACTTTGGGACACCGGAGTCGCCCATGCTCGCCGTCTCGGCAACAGGGGGCACCGCGGTTCGCGCGACGGGCGCCCACTTGTCAAGCCGCGCACCCGCCCGATCGTCGTCGTGCATCGCCGCCCCTACCCAGCGGCGCTGAACAGGATCTGCCATGCGAATTCTGATTGCCGAGGATGACAGGATACTCGCCGACGGCTTGATCCGAACACTCCGCCAGACGGGCTATGCGGTCGACCATGCGAGCAACGGCAACGACGCCGACAGCGCGCTCGCGTCACAGCGCTACGATCTGCTGATACTGGATCTCGGTCTGCCCAAGCTTTCCGGCCTCGATGTGCTCAAGCGACTCCGCGGGCGCGGCAGCACCGTACCGGTGCTGATCCTTACCGCTGCCGACAGCATCGACAATCGCGTCACCGGCCTCGACCAGGGTGCGGACGATTATATGGCCAAGCCGTTCGCCCTCTCCGAACTGGAAGCCCGCATCCGCGCATTGACGCGGCGTGGCGCAAGTGGGGGTGCTGCCATCGTCCGGCACGGGCCGCTCGCGTTCGACCAGGTCGGCCGAACCGCATTGTTGGATGACAAACCGATCGACCTCTCCGCCCGCGAACTGGGCTTGCTCGAAGTGTTGCTGCAACGCGTGGGTCGCCTGGTATCGAAAGAACAGCTCGTCGACCACCTGTGCGAATGGGGCGAAGAAGTCAGCATCAACGCGATCGAAGTCTACATGCATCGCCTGCGAAAAAAAATCGAACCGGGCGGCGTGCATATTACGACGGTGCGCGGTATCGGGTATTGCCTCGACCGACCGGCTGCGACGATGCCTGCGCCAAATCGGCCGGCTGCATCGGCAGGGACGACCGCCGCGCCCGGCGCGCCAATTCGCAACGATGCATACC
>CAWUJR010000196.1:0-6976 GCA_963922375.1 uncultured Robbsia sp. | reverse complement strand
ACGGCGAGACCCTGAGCCGCCGCGTCAACGAGGGTGCCGGCCTCACCCGACCCGAACTCGCTGTGCTGCTTTCCACCGCTAAGCTGGTCATCCAGGATGCGATCGAAGCGAGCGCCCTGCCCGACGATCGCGTCGAACATGGCCTCCGCACGCTGGGTGTTGCGCGCCATCGCGGCATTCGCTTTGGCGCCTGCATCGCCCGCCGTTTCAGCGCTTGTTTCAGCACCCGTTTGCGCACGTACACCGCTGGCAGCGGCTTGATACAGGTCCCCACTCAACATGCCACCACCGAAGCGCACCGGATCGAACGCGAGAATCAGTTCGCCATGGCACGGTGCCGCCCCTGCACCCGCATCGAAATATTGCGAGTCCGCACTGGTCAAATCGCCGATCAGGGGACCGGCCAGCAATTCGATCATCGCAGACAAGGCCGACCCCTTGTGTCCGCCGAACGTCAACATCGCACCGCGCATCGCGGCCTCAGGATCGTCGGTCGGCTGCCCCGCCTCGTCGACCGCCCAACCTGGTGGCAATTTCTTTCCGGCGCGTCGATGCAGTTCGATATCGCCGCGTGCAATCGCGCTGGTCGCGAAGTCGAATACAAACGGATAATCGCCAGGTCGCGGCCACGCAAACGCGATCGGATTGGTGCCGAAGACCGGCTTATTACCACCGGCTGGGGCAACCCAGCTATGACTCGGCGTCATCGCCAATGCGACCAGTCCGTGTTCGGCGATCGCCTCCACTTCTGGCCACAACGCGGAGAAGTGAAAGCATCGATTGATCGCCAATGCAGCCATGCCGGTTTCCCGCGCCTTGGCGATCAGCTTCGGCAGACCGAGCGAGAACGACAACGGCGAAAAACCGTATTTCGCATCCACCCGCACGATTGCCGCTGACACATCGGTCACCTCAGGCACCGCAGCCGGGTCGACCTTCCCGTCCTGCAACGTCTTCAGGCAGGTCAGCACACGATAAAGACCGTGCGAATGACATTCGTCACGCTGACCGGCAACGATCACCTTCGCGATAGCGCTGGCATGCTCGGTCGTCACGCCGTGCGAGGTCAACGCGCGAAGCGCTAGGTCCCGCACTTGCTCGAGCGACAAGTGAATCTCCGCGGGCGGTGACGATGTAGCCGCCGTATGTAACTGTGCGGCCGTATGTGACTGTGCGGCTGTTTGCGCTGCGCTCGGCGCAGCGGTTTGTGCGTCACTGTCCGCGGCAGGCTTCGCTTGAGTGTCTGGGTGGGCGTCTGGGTTGGTGTGTTTATCGTGCATGCTTTTCCGATCAGAGGGACAGTTGCGGACGCGTCTCCAATGCATGCTTCATCACTGTACGCACTTCGCGCTCCACTTCCGGCAACAGCGGCAGGCGAGGCGGACGCGTGAGATGCGTGCCGCGTCCGACGATATGCTCGCAAAGCTTGATGCATTGCACCAAGTCTGGGCGCGCATCCAGATGCAGCAGCGGCATGAACCAGGCGTACAGCTTCAACGCCTCTTCCATACGACCCGCTTTAAACAGATTGAACAATGCGTTCCCTTCCTTCGGGAACGCATTCGACATACCGGACACCCACCCTACCGCGCCGACCAAGAGGCTTTCGAGCACGACATCGTCCAGTCCGGCGAACAACACAAAGCGATCCCCGACGGTATTCAGAATGTCGGTGAAGCGACGCGTATCGCCGGACGAATCCTTGAAGCAGACGACATTATCGCAGTCCGAGAGCGCCACCAAAATATCCGGCGTCACATCGGTACGGTAAATCAGCGGGTTGTTATAGACCATCATCGGCAGATCCACCGCGGTCGCCACGCCTCGATAATGGGCGGTGGTCTCGTGCGGCTTCGACGAATACACGAGCGGCGGCATCAGCATAATGCCATCGGCACCGGCCTTTTTCGCGGCATTGCCGGTGCTGATCGCGAACGCGGTGGTGTATTCGGCAACTCCGGCAATGACCGGCACCGTCGACCCCGCGGCGTCCTTGGCCGCTTCGAGCAGTGACATCTTCTCCGGCACGCTCAACGACGTGTTTTCGCCCACGGTGCCGCCGATGATCAGCCCCGAGACGCCGTCGCGCACCAACGCCTTGATCACTGCATGCGTGGCGTCCACGTCCACACTGAAGTCGTCACGAAACTGCGTGGTGACCGCTGGGAAAACGCCCTGCCAGGAAATCTTGCCGCTCATGTCGTGCTCCTTGAAGGAAACCGCCGAGGAATTCGGGGACGTGAAGGTACTCTAATGTATACAATATACACCGTCCATCGACACTTCGATCCCATGTCTATTAGCCATCGGACCACGCCATTTGCGCGGAATCGGCACAAAAACAAGGCGGTAGCGGGTGCGCGCGCGAACGGCCCGCAGTGGCACCCAAGGCAGCCAGATTGAGACGAAAAACTTATGCGGCCGGTATCGCCGCCATCGCAGCCCGCAATCCCAATAGATAGCTGTCGACGCCAAAGCCGCAAATCTGCCCGGTCACGATCTCTGCGAAAACCGATTGATGGCGAAACGCTTCACGCGCATGAATGTTCGACATGTGGATTTCGACGATTGGCACCGTCAGAATCGCCAGCGCATCGCGAATGCCATAGCTATAGTGCGTCCAGGCACCGGCATTGATCAGCACGGCGTCCGCCTTTTCCTCGAACGCGCGGTGAATCCGCAGGCACATATCGCCTTCGCTGTTGGTTTGATAGCTGTCGACCTCGGCACCCAGCTCCTGACCCAACGCCTGCAGGCGGCTATCGATCTCCGCCAGCGTAATCGTGCCGTACTGGGCCGGATCGCGCTTGCCGAACATATTGTGATTGATGCCGTGCAGCATGACGATTTTTGCCACGTTCCTGTCTCCTGTTGTCTATGAAGCGCGTCCGCCTTCGCCCACCCGGTTCGAATGACATCGGATCGACGCTTTCGCTATCGATCCGATGCGCTCGGGGCGATCGACGGCGCGGCGTCCATGATAGTGCGATCGGGCAACAGGCGTCGACCGACTTACGCGCCCATCGCTGCCTCGGCGCGATGCAACGCGCGCTGTAAGCGCAACACGCCTTCGGCGATGTCCTGCACCGGCGGCGCCGCGAACGACAGCCGTATTCCGGCGGGATCAACCCGATCGGCGTAAAAGGCCGCGCCCGGGACGAACATCACCTGTTCTTCGATTGCCGTTTTCAGCAGCGTCGCCGCATCGACAGGCGATTGCAACCGGGCCCAGACAAAGAGGCCGCCGTCAGGCCGATGAAACGCGATGCGTTCGCCAAACGCATCGCTTAGCGCATCGCACAGCGTCGCGCATTTCTCTCCATACGCCGCGCAGAGCACAGGCAAGTGGCGATCAAGCGCGCCATCCGCCAGATAGGCGGCCGCCACCGCCTGCATCCACGGCGACCCGCAAAGATCCGCAGTCTGCTTGGCGATCAGACAACGCCGCACGATCTCTTCCGGACCGATCGTCCATCCGACGCGCAAGCCGGGGGCAACGATCTTCGACAAGCTGCCGAAATACAGCACCCAGTCGCGCGCCCCCGGTACGCTGTCGCTGAGTGCCAGCAACGACGGCACCGGTACGCCAGCAAAACGCAGCTCGCCGTACGGATCGTCCTCGATGACAAGGAAGCGATACTGCACCGCCAACTTCAACAAAGCGATCCGGCGCGAACGGGTCAACGTCAGACCCGTCGGGTTGGAAAACGTCGGCACCGTGTACAACAACTTTGGCGGCGTCCTGAGCGTGCCGTCCGCGAGCATGCGGGCGAGCGCATCGACATCGAGACCCGACTCATCAACCGGCACCGTCACCACATCGGCACGCTGCAAGCGTAGCGCCTGCAGCGTTGCCGGATACGCGGGTTGCTCGACCAACACCAGATCGCCCGGCCCGACCAGCACTCGCAGCAACAAATCGAAGCCCTGCTGCGAGCCGCCGGTGACCACCATCGTGGCAGCGCTGCAATGGGTGCCGCGCCGCTGCATCAACGCGATCAACTGCGTTTTCAACGCCGGCAAACCATCGGTCGGCCCATACTGCAAACACGTACTGGCAGCGCCGCTGTCGAACGCAACGCGCGACGCGCCGGCAAGACCATCGCGGTCGAACAGATTCGCTGCCGGATAGCCGCCCGCAAACGAGATCATGCCCGGCAGGCTCAGATACGGGAACAGCTCGCGAATCGGCGAACCGGCGGGCTGCACGAACGCGTCGACGAACGGATAAGGGCTGGACGTCATGCGCTGGACGTTCAGATCGAGAAGTCGATGCCCTGTGCGAGCGGCAGTTCTTTCGAATAGTTGATCGTGTTCGTCGCCCGGCGCATATAGCCCTTCCATGCGTCGGAGCCGGACTCGCGACCGCCGCCGGTTTCTTTCTCGCCGCCAAATGCGCCTCCGATCTCCGCGCCGCTCGGACCAATGTTGACGTTGGCAATACCGCAGTCGCTGCCCGATGCCGACAGGAAGCGCTCGGCTTCCCGCAGGTCCGACGTAAATGCGCAAGATGACAGCCCGTGAACGGCCGCATTGTTGGCCGCAATCGCGTCGTCGAAATCGCTGTAACGCAGCACGTACAGAATTGGTGCAAACGTTTCCTGCAAGACGATCGCGGTCTGCGACGGCATCTCGACCAGCGCCGGCTGCACGTAATAGCCGTTTTCATGACCGCCGACCGTGACGCGCTCGCCGCCGAATACGGTGCCGCCCTGCGCCTTCGCTTGCGCCAATGCATCCTGCATGCGGGTGAATGCCTGCGCATCGATCAGCGGTCCCATCAATACCCCCTTATCGAGCGGGTTGCCGATGGGAACCTTCGCATACAGTTGCTTCAGGCGCTCGACGGTCGCGTCGTACACGCTGTCGTGCACGAACAGCCGACGCAACGACGTGCAACGTTGTCCGGCCGTGCCCACTGCTGAAAACAGAATGCCGCGCACGGTCAAGTCCGGGTCGGCTGTCTGCGACACGATGCCCGCGTTGTTGCCGCCCAGTTCCAGAATCGATCGGCCGAAACGACCGGCGACCGCGACGCCGACCGCGCGCCCCATTTCGGTGCTCCCGGTTGCGCTGACGATATCGGCACGGGGATCGGCCACCAGTTTCACGCCCACATCCTTATCGCCGATCAGCACGGAGGTCAGTCCGGCCGGTGCGGTGCCGAACTCCTTCAATGCCGATTGCAGGATCGCATCCACCGCCAATGCGGTCAGCGCTGCCTTCTCCGACGGCTTCCATACCACGGCGTTGCCACACACCAGCGCCAGCGCCGCATTCCACGACCACACCGCCGCAGGGAAATTGAAAGCGGAGATAACGGCGACGACGCCGACCGGATGCCAGGTCTCCGCCATCCGGTGGCCCGGACGCTCCGAGGCGATCGTCAGACCGTACAACTGACGCGACAGCCCGACCGCAAAATCACAGATGTCGATCATCTCCTGCACTTCACCAAGGCCTTCCTGGAAGATCTTGCCGGTTTCGAGCGTAATCACGCGCGCCAACGCTTCTTTTTTCTCGCGAAGATGATTGCCGAGCAAACGCACCAACTCGCCCCGACGCGGTGCCGGCACCGATCGCCAAACCTTGTACGCGTCTTTCGCTGCGCCCAACGCCGCGTCGGCATCGGCGACGCTGTGCGTCTTCAAACGGGCAATCGCTTCACCGGTGATCGGCGAGTTGACCACGAGAGGGCCGCCGTCTGCCGCTTGCGCGATATCAAGGTCGGAAAGAATCGAATGAATATTCACAGTAAGACCTTTGTTTGGGGTTCAAAATAAAGGTGGCGCATGCCGATCGGCGCCGTTCAGCGCCCGCTTGCGACCACGCGGGAGGCCATTTCAGGCGCTACCCGGCTGATTCGCAGTCATCTTGAAGATGCCCTGTGCGTTGCCCGCGTCGAAGCGCAGATCCAGCTTCCAGGTGCCGGTCGCCTTGTCGAATTCGCGCTTGCGCGTGATGAACTCGTAGAATGACCCGGGCACGTCACGCATCACCTGCTGACCGTCTTCACCAACGAACGCGCGCGCAACGATATCCGCGCGGTACGCCGTCTGGAACACGCGGCCCGAACGCGATCGTTCGACGTCCGGTTTCATCGGACGATCCAAGGCTTTCTGCGCATCGGACAGTGCGAATACATCGGCGACGCGGTCAGTCGCGTGATTGAATGCGTTGCCTTCGGTCGCAATCCAGGCCATCTCGGCCGATTCGCGCAGCAGCACGTCGTAATCCGATAGCCGCGGCACGTCGTGCTGGCGTGCGAATGCGCCGACGATCACCGGCAACAATTGCGCGGCAACGTCGATCGGTAACGTGCCATCGCGCTGCAACTCCCAGAGCTGATGCACAGCCAACGGCGTCAGCGGATCTTTCGACGATGCGAGCACCTGCGTGACCGCGTGCTGGAAGGCCGGTGAGAAGCGTTCCGGATGGAGTTCGCTGACAAAGAACTGCGCGATATCGTCCGGCATGTCCTGATGTGCATACGCGCGCCCCGTCATGCCGAGTTTATCGAGCGGATAACGCCCGTTCGCGACAAACCCCAGTGGCACCAGAATGCGGGTGAACGCGGCTTCGCCCGGCGGCAATGCGCCGTGCGCCATCCAGCGAACGGTCCGCAGTGCGCCGTGATCGAAGACGATACCGGTACCGTCGCGTGCCGCACTGCCGGACAGATCGGCGACATATCGCCGGGCGTTCTCGGAGCGCGCCAGCAACCCATCGAACAAGGCGAGGTTCATCGCCTGCGCCAATTCCGCACGACTGACGACATCGTGTTCCCAGTCGAGTAATTTCGGCGGGAAACGCAGCGTGTTGATCAGCCACGCGGTGCGCTCCGTGCCCAATAGCCCCGTGAGCAATCGTTCGACGTTGCCGTTATAGACCGGGCCGACCGGCGCGCGGCCAGCCGTTCTGCCCAGCCCCCCCTTGTCGACGCCGGCCGCGGAAATCAATGCGGTCACCGAACCGG
>CAWUJR010000195.1:0-6987 GCA_963922375.1 uncultured Robbsia sp. | reverse complement strand
GAAGTCGAAACCTTCGGGAGAGATCGAATCCATAAAGGCCTCGCCGCTGCCGGTCAGGATGACGACGCGGTTGTCCGGGTCTTCGCCGATTTGATGGAATAAGTCGGTAAATTGCTCATGCGTATGACGGTTGAATACCAGCTTGGCACCCTGTGTGTGAAAGCGCACTTCGAGCACGCCGTCATCGGAGGGTGTTAACGACGCGTTGGCGTAGGTGTCTTTGTATTGTTGAAATTTGGACATCACGAGCCTCTAAAGAGAATGAGTGTGGATGAAGTAGAGCAGCTGCTGGCTCTGCTGCTTTCTTAAGCAGAAATCGCAGTCGGCTTTGTCCACTCGTTGCCCTTCATGAACGCGTCCAACTCGGTGTGGACGATATGATTCGTATAGTTGCTCATGACTTTGGTTGCAACACCAAGAATCACTTCGAGGACGTTTTGGCGGGTGTAACCGGCGGCCAGGAAAGCGCCGACTTCTTCGTCCGACACGAATCCCCGATCACGTACGACCAGCGTCGTGAACCGATGCAGTGCTTCCAGCTTTGCGTCCGGGAGCGTGCCACCAGCGCGAAGTGCAGCGATAACCGCGGGGTCCATCTTGATCATTTTGGCCAGCGTGCTGTGACCTGCCATGCAGTAATGGCAGTTGTTCTCGAAATTCGAGGTCAGGTAGACGACCTGTTGTTCATGCGGCGTCAACGTGCTTTTGGAAAACAAGTCCCACAGTGCACCGTAGCCTGCCAGCAGCGCCGGGGACTCCGCCATATGGGCCTGCAGGTTCGGCACAAAGCCAAACGCAGCTTTGGTTGCCTCAAGGCTCGCCTTCGAGGCGGCCGGTGCGTTGTCGATCGTGTAGGTTTGGAAGGTGTTCATCGTTTGCTCTTGAGTGGTGTGTGTGCCGGTGAGCAAATAATGACGGGAAGCGATGTTACGGGGTAGGCAGGCGGCCCTCATAACATTCATTCCTGGGAGGCATAAAGCGGGCGGGGGAAGTTACGGTAGTATAGAGAGGAGAATGATCGGACAGAACTCAGACCGAAGGCTCTTTTGCCGGCAATCGTAGGCAAGGGCCGTCAACGAGATCAGAGCGGTCGTTCAGCGGTTGATCCGCCAATGTATGAGGATGCTTACGATGGACGAAACGAATCTTTCGGAAGTCTATCAAGGTTACATTGCCTGCCTGAACGCGCAGGACTGGCAGCGGCTCGGACATTTCGTCGACGATAACGTTAAATACAATGGGAACCCGGTCGGCTTAGCAGGCTATCGGGAGATGCTTGAAAAAGATTTTCGCGACATTCCGGACTTGTCCTTCAAGATTCAGCTCCTTGTTTGCGAGCCGCCATACATTGCCTGCCGCTTGCATTTCGACTGTGCTCCCCTCGGTATGTTTCTCGGGCTTCCGGTGCATGGTCAGCAGGTTGTGTTCACCGAAAACGTTTTCTATCGGTTTTACGGCGACAAAGTCCAAGAAGTTTGGTCGGTTATCGATAAAGCTGCCATCGAAAGACAGTTGTAGCGTCACGTAGGTGCCAGCGACGTCGCCCCTCACTTCGGGCAGACATCGGCGGCTGAAACCGATATGCGGTTTTCAAATCACGCCGATCGATCGTCACCGAAGCGCGATCGGCGCATCCTCGGCGTGGAGCGCAGCGTCGAAGAGCGACTTGCCTGGCCCAGCAAGCCATTCGTCAAAGCTGAGCAGAGGCCCAAACGCGTGTCTGAGCGATGCGATATCGGCATTCCCTGCGAGTCGACCGTCGTCGAACAACGCCGCAAGCCGACCCAGAAACGCATTTTCCTTTAAGAGTTCATCGGGGAAGCGGTAATACGTAATCGATTTGTCCGCGGCGCGACTCAGGCTGTCTTGCAAACTCTCTCCGGTGACTTCGTCCCCGGCGATTTCAATCGTCCGTCCGCCAAAACGGTCCGCATCGCCAAAAACGGTTGCGACGATCTTTCCTATGTCTTGAACCGCAATGATTTGTCCCGTTTGCCCCGACCGCAAAAAGGACGTAAATATACCTTTCTCGAGGCCCATCCCCGGAAGCATCAACAACTCCATGAAACCCGCAGGACGCACGATCGTGCTCCTCATCCCGAGGTGACGGATATAGGCCTCAATTTCTGACTTGCTGTCAAAGTGCCCCATTCCTGTTTTCTGAGGGCCCGCGGCGTTCACCGATGTGTAGACGAAGTGTCGAACCCCGGTTTCGTTCGCAATGTCGGCGACCGTCTTGCCATAGCGAACTTCTTCCTCGTCGGAAACCCCATATGCCGCTCCTTGCCCGGAGCTCGGCTGTACGCTGAAGACGCCGTAAACGCCAGTGGTTGCGTTTCTAAGAGACGCGACGTCCGAAAAATCTCCTTTTACCAGCTCCACGCCCAAATCCGACAATACTTTCGCCTTCGCACTGGCCGGGTCCCGAACGAGCGCTCTGACTGACCATCCGTTATTCCGCAGCGCGGACGCGACAGCGCCGCCTTGTTGTCCGGTGGCGCCAAAAACGAGCACGGTTTTGTCCGACAAGGCATTCTGTTCGTCGGCATTCCCGGATGGGTGAATGGGGTCTGACATGATTGCTCTCCACTGAGTTGGGGAGGCCTATGGTATAGAATCTATACCTGAATGCAATTAGGCACCTGAATACAACCAGGTATCACGGAGTATCCTCGGCAATGTCGACTTCATCGCAGGAAGCGCTAGAACTCAACCGCCTTGTGCTCGAAGAGATCACCAGTAAGTGGTCACTTCTGATCCTGGGTCACCTATGCAGTGGGCCGATGCGCTTCAACGCGCTGCGTAGAGCAAACGAAGGCGTTACCCAACGGGCATTAACGCAGTGCTTACGTCGTCTGGAGGCGGGGGGCTTCATCAAGCGCTCCGTGGTCTGTACAGCGCCGGTGGCGGTAATGTATGAAATATCGTCGCTTGGCCGTTCTCTCGAGCCCCACCTGAAAGGACTCCTCAAATGGGCAGACGATCATCGGGAGGAGGTGAGGGCGGCACAGCGTGCTTTTGCTGCTCGAGGCCCAGGGCCGACGATCGACAGAGAACGTTTCCGCCCGGGCGAGCCTGCGGAATAGACCATGGGCGTGAGGTGCACCGAGGTCGCCGTCAAGCGTGAGGGCCCGGCAACCTTGAGAGGATCAATTGATAGAGTTGCCGGTGAAGCAGTTGGGTATGGTCAGAAAGAACGTCGTTAATTTTTGATAGGACAAGAGTCAGGCTGCTGACCTGCGGGAAGGCCATTGTCGCTAATTGTTACTAGCGACATCACGCTAGATAACCAACATCAGCTGCATCCTACGCTCCACCCCCATCGTTGACCTTCCCCAAACATCACTCTTCAAACGACACAACATTTTGACGTCGCCGGTCAACGACAAGCCGCGTCACGTCCGGCCGAGAATAATGGCCCGCTTGATCCAGGTTCTGCCTTTCACGTCGTACTTCATTGCGATCCAGCGTCGCCACCAGCAAGCACTCTTCGCCGACGGCGGGCGGAAGTATCCACTCGCCATTGGGCGCCGCAATACACGATCCGCCGTTCGCGAGTATGTCCGGGCAATCTTCGAGTATCCGGTCCAGGTGCGGCGTATCGGCAGGGAAATCCTCACGCCGCATCAGCGCCGATACCGAGATCGTGAAGCAGCGCCCCTCCTTCGCGATGAATCGCGTGATGTCTTCGGTATTGCGCAGATTCCCTGGCCATAACGCGACATGCAGATCCTCACCTTGCGCATACAGTGCAGCGCGCGATAACGGCATCCAGTTTTCAAAGCAGTTCAGGCCGCCGACGGTAAAGGCGTCCAGCGGATGCACCCGCAAACCATGCCCATCGCCCGGCGACCAGGTGAGGCGTTCTTCATAAGTGGGCATCAACTTGCGATGCACCGAACCGATCTCGCCGTCTGGTCCGATATAGACCCGCGAGCAATACACGCTATAGCCTCCGCGATCCGCCGGACGCTCGATACAACCGAGCATGACGGCGATATGATGTTTGGCTGCTGCAGCGCGAACGGCGTCCAGATGCCCCGCCTCGATCTGCACTGCCTGCTCGACGTAGTAAGCGTGAATATCTTTCTGCATCGACGAATTGAAGCGCGCACCGTCGGTCAGCTCCAGCCAGAACGGATAGCCGGGCAGCAGGGCCTCGCCGAAGCTGACGAAGCGGCACTGCTGCGCAGCAGCGCGTCCGATGTATTCGACTATTTTAGCGAGCGTTGCTTCGCGGTTCAGCCAGATCGGCGCAATCTGCGCGAGCCCGACGGTTAATAGATCGTGATCTTGCGTGTGCTTCGACGACATGTATTTCTCTCAGGTGAACAGCGGACCGGTATGGCTATGCGCGCGCTTTACTTCGCAAATAATTGGCTTGGATCGCGGAACGATTTGAATTCCAATGCGTTACCGGCGGGGTCCAGGAAAAACATCGTTGCCTGCTCTCCGGTCTGGCCCTTGAAGCGAATATAGGGATCGATCACGAACGTCACGCCGGCACCCCTGATCCGTTCCGCGAACGCATGGAACGCATCCCAGTCCAGCACGACGCCGAAGTGCGGTACCGGCACGTCGTGGCCATCGACGGGATTGTGGTGTTTCGCGAATTTTTCCGGGGCCAGATGCGTGACGATCTGATGGCCGAAAAGATCGAAATCGATCCATTGTTCGCTGGACCGGCCTTCTTCGCAGCCCAGGACCGTGCCGTAGAAATGGCGCGCTTTTGCGAGGTCGTCGACCGGAAATGCTAGATGGAAGGGGTTAATTTTTCTCATGGTCAGGGTGCCTCTGTGGGGCAAGTCAGTCAGTGGGAACCACATGCTACAATGCTAGGGGTGGATCCAGGCAAACGATAATTACGCGACTCGAATGAGATTAACTCATGCAAACGGTTGCGCCGGGCGAGCGCCGGCTTCCCTCACTTAATGCCGTCCGCAGCTTCGATGCGGCGGCGCGTCATCTCAGTTTCACCCTTGCCGCGCGCGAATTGTGCGTGACGCAGGGGGCGGTCAGCCGCATGGTGCAGGCTTTGGAGTCCGAGTTGGGTGTCGCGTTGTTCCTGCGCCTGGGTCGCAATCTCGAATTGACGCCTGCCGGGGTGGCTTACCACCCCCACATCATGGACGCGCTCGACCGCATTGCGGCAGCGACGCGCTCGATCAAGCATATGGACGGCGGCGGCGTGCTTTCGATCAGCGTGTTGCCAACGTTTGCAATGCGCTGGCTCGTGCCGCGTCTACCCCGGTTTCAGCAGCAGTATCCCGACATCCTGATCGACATTACGACGAACGAGCGGTTGGTCAATTTCTCGACGGAGCCGATCGACATCGGGATACGTTACGGTATTGGGCAATGGCCCAATACCGAAGCGACGCTGTTCATGCACGAAGATATCTCCGTCTTTTGTTCGCCGACCCTGCTGCAACGGGGACCGCCGCTGCGCGCCCCTGCAGACCTCGCCGCGCACCGGCTGTTGCAGCACAGTACGCGCGCCGGAGCGTGGGCCCAATACTTCGCGGCATGTGGCCTGGCACCGCCGGACTTGCGCCAATCGCCGGCATTCGAGCATTTCTTCATGGTGATCGAAGCAACCGCCGCCGGCATGGGGGTCGCATTGTTGCCGCACGCTCTGGCGGCGGATGAATTGGCTTCGGGTCGGCTGGTGCGACCTTACGAGCGGACGCTGCGCAACGAACAGGCGTATTACATCGTGCATGCGCCCGGCGCGGGGCGGACGCGCAAGATCCGTTTGGTCAAGGAATGGCTACTCGACGAAGCGAGATTGATGCTGGCGAAGCATCCATAAAAGGCGTGGCGAGCCCAGCGGTGTCTGTCGCGCTGACGGACCGCAACCATCGTTTCAGTGAAACGCGCTAGTCTGCATCTTGCTGAGAGCGATGACTGTGGATGTTGCGTCGTCCTTGAATGCGTCATTATTCCAGTCGGATAACTCAACGATCGAGGGGCAACGATCGATGCGGCAGCGGTTGTTAGGCTAACAGCGCCGCCCGAGCGCCGAGCCCTCATTTCGACCGCAAGGTTCGGAGTGTTTCGCCTGACCATTGCTGCTAAGGTTCTTCTTATCTACTAAACATCCGCGAAAGGTGCGACGAATGCCTGCTCTTTCAGATCCCCAGAACATCATCGCGGACCCGCGCTTTGCGCAAGTCCGGGCACGGGACAAGGCGGCTGACGGACAATTCGTTTATGCCGTCGGCACCACAGGGGTCTTCTGTCGGCCATGGTGCGCGGCCCGGCCTACGAAGCCTGAGAACATCGCGTTTTATCAAACGCCGGAAGAAGCTGAGGCGGCAGGCTTCCGGCCGTGCCAGCGCTGCAAGCCGACCGAAAACGTTCCGGTGCATGCCATCGCGGCAAAAATGCAGATGGTTGCAGACCATATCCAGGCTCATGCGGATGAGCCCCTGACGCTTGACAAGCTCGCGGCGGTGGCGGCCCTCAGCCCATACCACCTCCAGCGTACGTTCAAAGCCGTACTGGGCGTCACCCCGAAGGAATTCCACGCGTCAAAGCGTCTGAGCGTCTTCAAAGCGGGTCTGCGCGCCAGCGGCAGCGTATTGCGGGCAGTGTTCGATGCAGGCTACGGCTCATCCAGCCGCGTGTACGAGCAGGTCGATAATGGGCTGGGCATGACGCCTTCCACTTATCGGGCGGGGGGCGCGGGGGAGACGATTGTGCATGTGGTGCAGCACACCGCGTTCGGGCCTCTGATGATGGCGGCGACCGAACGTGGCGTGTGCTTCGTCCAGTTCCACGACAACATCGATGATCTCCTCCGGCAGCTCGCGATTGAATTTCCGAAGGCGGAACTCCGACCGGCGGCCGTGGACGGGAACACGGCACTGCACGCCTGGATGGACGCACTGAACGCGCATTTGTCCAATGGAGGTCCGGCACCAGAGTTGCCACTCGACCTGCGCGGCACCGCATTTCAGATTCGCGTCTGGCGGTTCCTGCTAG
>CAWUJR010000194.1:0-7033 GCA_963922375.1 uncultured Robbsia sp. | reverse complement strand
AACGATTCGTCATATGGTCGCGAGCGGCGTGGGCATTACTGTGTTGCCGCGTACCTCGGTGCCGCAGCATTCGGAGATGGACCGCACCACCGACAGCGGCATGCTGTCTTACGTCCCGTTCAGCGATCCGGCGCCGGACCGGCGCGTCGTGCTGGCATGGCGCAAAAGCTTCACGCGCACCGAAGCGATCGAAGCGGTTTGCAGCGCGGTACTGGCCTGCGAACTGCAAGGCGTCGAGAAACTCGATCTGCCGACCGTCGTGGCGTGATCATGTAGTCACGCCGATCCCTGCCTTGTGATGCGGTAGGGAAAAATCTCCTACGAAGGCGCGATGACAAAACAACAGCGTTCTACATAAGGGCGTTGGAGCATCGTTCTTGGACAATGCCGACTCCCCAACCAATGGCGGTCGTCATCGTCGGAAGCAGGTTGCGCTTATTGACGGATGCGCGTCGCCTGACGTCTGTCCGCGCGTTGTTTCGCCGCCTTCATACCAAGAGAACATGGATCGTATTCCATCCCTATCGTCAAATAACGTTCGTTTTCCTAACGACACTGTGGAAGCGTCATCTGCCGGTGCCGCAGCCAATGTGCTGCCGGCGCACCTCTTAGGCGTCGCGAACGTCTCGCTTCCCGGGTTACGCGCTGCCGGGTCGCATGCCGCCGTCGGTGATCCGTCGAGTGCCGGTCGTGTCGACTACGGGCACGCTGCTACGGCATTACGGCCGCCGCGCCCTCTGGCGACAACACCTTCCGCGCTGCAATCGCTGATCGAGGAAAACCATGCACTGGAGCCGGGGCAGGTGGATCGACGGACGTTGAGGCACCAGGGACGGTCATTGCTTGCGACTTTTGCTGCGGCGTTGGCTGCAGACGTCATTCATGTTCCTGATGACGCGATGGGAGGTTTGCAAGCGCTGATGGACCGGATCGCGGACGAGGCGGTGTGGGTACGTGCGCCGGCCGCGGTGTTGCGGCGGCAGGTGGAGGTGCTGCGTGAGCAATGCGTCGATTCGGCGTGGTTGTCGCTGCGGATCGCGGAGCAGGCGCTGCCAGACGGTGACATCGAAGCGTTCGGTGCGTCCATCGTCTTTCACGCCGACCCGACGCACGACGCGCCTGCGCATGAGGTGCGACTGTTCAGGCTAGAACTCGACATCGTTCCCATAGACCAAGTGGAAGCGGCGATAGCAGCCGATCCGATGCCGGGCCCGTTCGCACAGCTGGCGGCCGCGATATTGGCTGATGCGCAGAGCGTGTCGCAACTGGCGGAAGCGGCACGCGTCAGCGCAAACCCGCGATAGGCAGAAAGGCGGCTCTTTCCGAAAGGAAAAAGACGCCGCCCCGACGAAAATCGCTTTCGGTGACACGGGCGACGTCGACATGACGTTACGTCTGACTGACGATCGTTCGTGCCGACTCGGCTAGCCCGTGCTTCAGCCTAACGGCCTGCGATGATGTGATGGCAGTACGCTATCTGAAGATGGGCGGGCGGCATGCAGAGGATTGCTCGCGATGAACGAGGATTACTTCACGTTTCCCCCTTTGAACCCGCGTTCGGACACGTCGATCGCGTCGCCGTCATCTTCCGATGACGGTGCGTCGGCGTCTGGGTGGAGCATGCCGATCGAGCATGTCAGCAATCGTCCGGTCGGATTCGGGCCGATGCGGCTGGGCTCCGCGAGGCCCGCCTGCCGTGACGGCCTGAGGCAAGCATTTGCCAACGCGATGGGACTCGATGACCTGTCGCCCCTGACGGGGAAGCCGATGCCGCTCGAAGACCTGTCATGTGAGACGGCGACAGCGGCGCCTGCCTTCGACCGACGACTGCTGGTGGGAGGCGCGGTCAAAAGGAACGGGCGGCGACTGCTTGCATGGGCGTTGCCGTGTCTGGCATGCAGCCACAAAAACAGCCGTATCGAAAGCTGTCTGCACGCGGTGCAGGCGGAGGCAACGCAGACGGGACCGGTAACGGTTGCCGAACGTCTTCAGCGGTTTGCCGCGCTGCGCGAGGCGTGCGGGTCCTCTCACACGCGCCGCTTCATCGTGGTGCCTTTCGTCGGCTATGGGCGTGCTGAGAACAAGCAGGGGCAGCCCTGCTGCATTGAGACGTTTTCGTTTTCTTTGCGCGTCCACACGAACAAACGATGCCGCGCGGGCACCGATGAACTATACGAAGAGGTGCTGCCGTGTGCATCGCTCCAATGTATCTTCGATTTCAACCGGGACGTTGCCGCAGCGGGGTTCGATGTCCGTCACGGCTTGATGCTGCAAGCGCAGGTGCTCAAGCAGAAGATGCTATCCGAAATTTGCCTCAGCCGACGCACGTTGGATACTAACGCGCTGATAGCGCTTGATAATCAATTGAATGCGGTCAATCAGTTCGGCCATCTCGCGTACGCCCCCACCGCGGCATTGATGCAGCAGCTCTACGTCCTGGCCGCAATGCTAAAAAATCAGCAAATCTGGACGCATATCGAATGGACGTCGCAACCGTCGACGTCGGGCGGTGCCGAGGGGTTTCGATTCGATGCCACGATGCAGATCCCGACAGAACCGTTGCCCTGGTTGACGAAGGCGCGCGCGGCGTCGCCGTCGCATGTCACGCGGCCCTTATTCACCGCATCGCTTCGCGCCGCAGAGTGTGGTGAGTTACCGAGCATTTTGACATCGACGATCGCCATCATGACATTGCTGGCGCGTTGTCCGGACGATATTTTCGAGGAGAGTCGTCTTTTCCTGGATCATTTTGATCCGCCCCTGACCGACACCGTGCGACGCGCCGTACTGCAACGCGTATATGCGGATTGCTGTGCGGCCACATTTCCACACTAGGACGTTCATCGCCGGGCGATGGAACAATCGGTGCAGCGTTGTTCAGAAGTTAGGCTTTTCTCGAAAGGGAGAATCTGACGATGAGGAGACAATGCATTTCCTCGTTGCGCAATGGTCGGCTGTTAAGAAAACGTCTTTTGCCATGGTTTTGTTCTTTGTCAGGACGAAAGAGTCGCTGGACGCAACGGTTAATCGTCTCCTCTTCAAAACTGCGCTATGAATGACCCTATTCAACGTCGGCACTCCGTGAGTGGTCCGCTTCCTTTCGCCGTCCCGGAATCGTCTGGCCATCGTCGCATGTCTTTACCCGCCATGGCGGCAAACGTCGCTGCTTTGCCATGCGCTACCCATGCGCCCAAAGAAAATGGTGTGGACGCTATGCCGATATCATCGCTATCGCCCTTAGCGAATGCCGCGAAGACGATGTCGACGCCGTCGCTATGGATGGGGGTATTGGATCGTATTATCGACTGGTTTCGGGGTTCTCCACGGCGCAATCATTTGAAGGCATTGTGCAAGCAGATGTGCGGGGAGGAGGTGGAGGGCAAGCAACAACCGGACGCCAGGTCGGGGGCATTCGCCGAGCGCCAGCATGATGCTCAACGGGTGCAGGCATTTTATGCACTCAAAGGCATGGCGAAGCCGGCGTATCAAGATCGTTTCAAGATGTCGATGGAAAACACGCAAGACGGTCTGCAGTACGTGCTGAAAATCGATGGCACCGACTTCGAATATAAAAATACGGCGCGCGCACCGTTGCAAACGTGTATCGACTTCAACCGGATCGCATCCACCGCGCGTTTCGGGAATGCGGACGGCATAAAACTGCAAGGGCAACTGTTAGGGATCCAGATCGAACATGCGCTTCGTTCGACGCGTGATGACTTGGCCGAACAGCAGTTGGGTGAGTCAATACAACACTTGAAGCGGTGCATTGACGATGCAAGCGCCAAGTCACTTCCGAATGAAGATCCGGTAGAGGTGTTCGCCCGCCAACTCGGCGCGGTTTGTCAGCACAAAGGTGATCTGCCGATGTCGGTCGACTTGGATTTGTACGGCAAAACCGACTACGTCAAGTGCCGTGCCCTTTTAACGACCATGGGTCCGCGCACCGATGGCGATGTCAGCATGGCAGCAAAGCCCCGTGTCGTGTTGTATGAAGCTGGCCTGACGTCCAACTTGCCGACGCTGATCAAGCATAGTTTTCGCATGCGTTTGCGCAATGAGCACGATGCCCACGCTCAGCGTTGGCAATGCCGGGACGACTTGATTGAAATGAACTTGGAGACGGTGGCCCCCCACGCCACAACAAGAGCGTTTGTGAGAAAGAATTTGGCAAACGGCCATTTCAGTCGCGTGAATCTGACCGGTGTGGCTGACGAAGGGAGCACCTTCTGGGTCCAGTTTCGTCAGAAAGACTGGGTCGTCCTCTGTAACCGATCGTCGACGAATGGAGAATTTCGCGGCGAGCGCCTGCAAAAAGCGCTCGAGTATAATTTCAAGTCGCTTGGCGATCTGCTCGGCCGAGACTTTTTGACCGCAAATGATCCGCGTCTTCGAGTGTCGATGAGCAAGTTGTATGCTGACATCGACGCGATGAAGGCGCTGCTTTCGCAAGAAGAAAGAGTCGCGATCGTTCAGGACCTCGCCCCAATAGTACTGGTCCGCAGGGATGCAGATCGGACGACGACGTTGGGAGAGGTGCTGGGGCAAAAATTCAACGATTTCATCGCCGCCGAAACGCACCGCCACCCTATTCGCGCTAGCGCGTAGCGCGATTGCATGCAACCGTCGGGCGACCTGCCACGGCGTGCGCGTACGGGCGAGTCATTGCGCCGGCTATCGAATAGATAAAAATTATCAATAAAAGTAATTCGATAGTTTCTGTTAAAGTCTGTCCATACCGCTGCAACACCACTGATATCGCAGCGACGCGCCACTAGCGGAGGACCACCATGACAGCCCGTACAGTTTCTTCGTCGACATCTCGTTCTACCACCCGTCCTACGTCGTCGCAACCGGCGAACCGGCGCGCGCCGGCAAGCCGCGCACAGTGGTCCACGCTGCGACATCTGTTCGCGAACCTTGGCTACACCGGCTAAAACGCGGGCTGCCGCTCGCCGCGCAGCGCCACCATTCAACGCATTCGACCGGGGATCTCACATGACTGACCGTACTTTGACCAACGCCGCCGGCGCGCCCATCGGCGATAACCAGAACGCAATGACCGCCGGCCCGCGCGGCCCGGTATTGCTGCAGGATGTCTGGTTACTCGAGAAGCTTGCGCATTTCGACCGCGAAGTGATCCCGGAGCGTCGTGTGCATGCAAAGGGCTCGGGCGCGTTCGGCACGCTGCGGATCACGCACGATATCTCGGCCTTCACGAAAGCGGCTGTATTCGCCACGGTCGGCTCGGAAACCGAGATGTTCATGCGCTTTTCGACCGTCGCCGGCGAACGCGGCGCTGCCGATGCAGAACGAGACGTGCGCGGTTTCTCGATCAAGTTTTATACGAAGGAAGGCAACTGGGACATCGTCGGCAACAACACGCCGGTGTTCTTCGTTCGCGATCCGCTGAAGTTCCCGGATTTCATCCATACGCAAAAACGCGATCCGCGCACCCATATGCGCTCGCCGACGGCGGCATGGGACTTTTGGTCGCGGCATCCGGAGTCGTTGCACCAAGTGACGATCCTGATGAGCGATCGCGGCATTCCGCAGAATTATCGGCAGATGCACGGTTTTGGTTCGCACACGTATTCGTTCATCAACGCGGCCAATGAGCGTTTCTGGGTGAAGTTCCACTTCAAGTCGATGCAGGGCATCGAGAACTATACGGATACCGAAGCCGCCGCAGTGGTCGCGAACGACCGCGAATCGGCGCAAAGCGATCTGTATCAATCGATCGAAGCGGGCCGATTCCCACGCTGGCGTTTTCAGGTCCAGGTGATGTCGGAAGCCGAGGCGGCCACCTATCGTTTCAACCCGTTCGACATCACCAAGGTCTGGCCGCATGCGGACTACCCGCTGATGGACGTGGGTGTGATCGAGCTGAACCGCAATCCGGACAATTATTTCGCCGATGTCGAGCAGGCGGCGTTCACGCCGGCCAATGTGGTGCCGGGGATCGGGTTTTCGCCGGATCGCTTGTTGCAGGGCCGCTTGTTCTCTTATGGCGATACGCAGCGTTACCGGCTGGGGATCAATCATCACCAGATCCCCGTCAACGCGCCGCGTGCTGCGCGTACCAACAACTATCACCGCGATGGTGCCGGCCGTACCGATGGCAATCAGGGCTCGATGACGAACTACGAGCCGAATCGCTTCGGTGCTTATCCGCAAGACCCGCGTGCGATCGAGCCGATCGAAGCCGGCGGCGATGTGATGCGCTACGACCATCGCTTGGACGACGACTACTATAGCCAGCCGGGCGCATTGTTCCGGTTGTTCGATGCGGCGCAGCGCGAGCGGTTGTTCGGCAATATCGCGCGGTCGATTGCGTCGGTGCCGCCAGACATCGTGGCAAACCAGATCGAGCATTTCCGTCGTGCCGATCCCGCGTATGCAGCAGGCGTGGTCGATGCGATCGAGAAACTGGGGCACCCGTAAAAAATCAGGTTTGGGCTACACTGAAGGGCTGAATTCAACCTTTACTCAAGGAGCTTCCAAATGGGTCAACAACACCCTGCGCCGGCCATCAACATCGGTATCAACGACGACGACCGCAAGAAGCTGTCCGAGGGGCTGAGCCGCTTGCTGGCCGATACCTATACGCTGTACCTGAAGACGCACTATTTTCACTGGAACGTGACCGGCCCGCATTTCAACTCGTTGCACACGATGTTCGAAACGCAGTACACGGAACTGGCCATCGCCGTGGACGATATCGCCGAACGGATTCGGGCGCTGGGCTTCGTTGCGCCGGGCAGCTACAAGGAATTCGCGAAGCTGACATCGATTCCGGAAACGGAAGGGGTGCCCGATGCGCTGACAATGGTGGCACAACTGGTCGAAGGCCAGGAAGCGGTCATCCGCACCGCGCGCGAGTTCTTTCCGGTGACCGAGGCGGCCAGCGACGAGCCGACCGCCGATCTGTTGACGCAACGTCTGCAGATCCATGAAAAAACCGCGTGGATGCTGCGCGCGATCCTGGGCTGAGCCGCCGGCGACCGCCCCGGTTAACGCCCGCAGCGGGCGC
>CAWUJR010000193.1:0-7034 GCA_963922375.1 uncultured Robbsia sp. | reverse complement strand
TGGTGTTGCGCGACGATCTGGCCGTCGGACCGCTGCGCGCCATCGACGATTCGAATGCCACCCGCATTGCTTTCTGGCAACGTGTGATGGGCGCGGCGGAGCATGGGCTATTGCAGACGGTCGTCGACGCATTCGACGCCGGGACCGCCTCGCTGCGCGCGCTCAGCGACGATACAACCAGCGAAGTGGTGGTCTGGCACGCGCAAAATGCGGCCGACCAACTGATGCTGCGGCGCTTGGCATATCGGTTGCGCCTGTCGCCGCAGCGTCTCAGCGAGATCGGCTTCACGACGCAACAGCTCGCAATCGACAACCTGCGGGAAGCGGATGCAGACTCCCCGACGCCGTCCGCCGCACCGATCACAGCGGATGCGCTTCGTGCTCGCCTGCACACGGTGGCGCCCATTTCGATGCTCCGGATCACACGGCTGGCGCTCGAATGGCAAGAGTTGAAGCAAGTCGATCACGAGCTGCGGCGCTGGCGGAACAATACCTTCAAAAGCGGCCTGTTCGCCGATATCGATGCGGCACTCCTGGAACACGCGAGCCGTGACTGGCTGCCTTATTTGCAGATCGCGCGGCGGTTGCGCGGCGATGACCCCGGTTGCGTCGCGAGCGATGCGCTGATTGCCTGGCGCTGCCGCGAACTGGCGAGTCACGGTCGCATCGAACTCGACGATGACCCGGTCTTTGCCGGCACCACCCGGCTGCGACGCACCGCGGGACCGATACAGCACGGCTAGCAAGCCGCACCGAAGGGATGCATCGCGCTGGCAACGTCCAGTCGGGTGCCTCCGGGGGCTCGACCGGGGTGCAGCCAATCTGCAACGCCCGCGGTGCAGATCAGGGTTTTCCCTCGATTCTCTCGCCTCGTCTCGTTACAATGAAGACACACTGTCGGCGTTTCCGTCGGCGTGTCTTCTGCAGGAGGACGATATGCGAACGCTCCCCCGCCACACGGCTGCGCTGGTCATCAAGCTGGTAGCCCAACACTGCCCCGCGCTGATCGATCACTTCATGGCGTTGGCACCGGAAGACCGGTTATTGCGCTTCGGGCACGCCGTGTCAGACGACATCGTGCGACAGTACGTGTTGGCGATGGACTTCGATATCGACGCGGTTTTCGGGGTGTTCGACGACCGATTGCAGCTGCTGGGCGTTGCTCATCTGGCCTATCTAAGCGCCATCGATCAGGCGCAACGGGCAGAGTTGGGCGTGTCTGTGCTCGCCCGTGCGCGAAATCAGGGAATCGGCAGCACGTTGTTCGATCGCGCCGCCATTCGCTGCAGGAACACGCAATTGACATCGCTCTATATGCACTGCCTGGCGCATAACGACACGATGATGCGCATTGCGCAGAAGGCCGGTATGGAAATCCGCTTCGCGCATGGCGAAGCGGACGCGTATCTGGCGCTTCCGCCAGCAACGCCCGTCACGCGCTCACTCGAACGGCGACAGGATCGACGGGCGGCGGTGGACTACGCGACCAAGCGACGCTTAGCGGCGTAGCGTCCGTCGCTCAGCAGAAAGGCAGAGAACGGCAGACATCCCCCGGCTGACCGATGCCGCTCGCGCCCGTGCTGGCGCGAGCGCTCGGTGACAAACCACAGAGGCTTGAGCGACAACCGTCAGAATACCAAGCCGGCTTCGTGCGCCTGTACATCGGCGTGATAGCTGGAGCGGACCATCGCGCCGACCGCTGCGTGTGTGAAACCCATTTCGTAAGCGGCGGTCTCGTAGCGTTTGAACACATCTGGATGCACATACTCGCGCACCGGCAGATGGTGTTCCGATGGCTGTAGGTACTGGCCAATCGTCAACATATCCACGTCGTGCTCGCGCATGTCGCGCATCACTTGCAGGATTTCCTCTTCCGTTTCACCCAGCCCCACCATCAGTCCGGATTTGGTCGATACCTCCGGATGCAACGCCTTGAAATCCTTCAACAATTTCAGAGAGTGCGCGTAATCCGAACCGGGACGGGCTTCCTTGTACAGGCGTGGCACCGTTTCCAGATTGTGGTTCATCACATCCGGCGGCGACGCGGTCAGGATGCCGATCGCACGGTCCAGACGCCCGCGGAAATCCGGCGTCAGAATTTCAATGCGGGTTTGCGGCGACAGCGCGCGCACGCGCTCGATACATTCGACGAAATGCGCGGCACCGCCATCGCGTAGGTCGTCGCGGTCGACGCTCGTGATGACGACATAACGCAACTTCAACGCCGCGATGGTACGCGCCAGGTTTTCCGGCTCGCTCGCATCCAGCGGATCCGGCCGGCCATGGCCGACGTCGCAGAACGGGCAACGGCGCGTGCACTTGTCGCCCATGATCATGAACGTCGCCGTGCCCTTGCCGAAGCATTCGCCGATGTTCGGGCAGCTGGCCTCTTCGCAAACGGTATGCAAATTGTGCTCGCGCAGAATCTGCTTGATCTCGGTGAAGCGCGACCCGCCGCTCGCGGCTTTCACGCGAATCCATTCAGGTTTCTTCAGCTTTTCAATCGGTACGATCTTGATCGGAATGCGGGCCGTCTTCGCCTGGGCTTTCTGTTTTTGCGTCGCATCATATGCGGGCATTGCCGACGAAGCAGCAGTGTCGCTCAACGGTGCCATCTTCGACGCCGTTTCGGCGCCGTTTTGTACTGTGGTCATCTCAAAGATTCCGGTCAGGCTGCGGGTGCGGGCCAGACATTTCGGGGAGATTCGCCACCAGACAGGACGCCAGCCGTGCAGCTACGTCGCGCCAATCGGCGTCCACCCCAGCCAATCCCATATCGACCGTCTTCAACCCGGCATACCCGCACGGATTGATGTCGTCAAAGGGACTCAGATTCATCTTCACGTTGAGGCTGACACCATGGTAACTACAGCCATGGCGAATCTTCAGCCCGAGCGCGGCAATCTTCGCGCCCGTCAGCGGTCCTTGCGCCAGATAGATCCCCGGGGCCCCCGCGTGACGTTCGCCAGCCAGATTATACGCCGCGAGGGTATCGATCACCGCCTGCTCGATACGACGCACGAACTCCTTGACCATCAGCCCCCGCCGACGTAGATCGATCAGCAGATAGGCAACCACCTGCCCCGGCCCGTGATACGTGATCTGGCCGCCGCGATCGGTGCGCACCATCGGCACGCCGCCGGTGTCGCGCAACAGATGCGATGGATTGCCCGCCAGCCCCAGCGTATAGACGGGAGGATGCTCGACCAACCAGATTTCGTCGGGTGCAGACGTGTCGGCAGTACGCGCTTCTGTGAAGGCCTGCATCGCCTGATACGTCTGGGCATAGTCGGCCCGACCGCGCCATCGCACGACGAGGTCGGACGACGAGCGCGCGTCGTCGAATAAAACGGGAGGGGCGGAAAGCGACGGCATTGACATAGCTGGCAGTGTACCGAAAACCGCGCCTCCCGGAGGCGTTACCCTTTAGCGTTGTGCTGTCAATGCGCCGGACGCGGTGTTGCCATGCGGCAGTCGATGCGATGCCGATACCCAGCGCCGAAGGGCGCTCACCCAGCCGGTCTCCGTCTGCTCGAAACGCCACTCCAGGTGGGCCGGCGCATCGTCTTCACCGACTGCATGACCGTATTCGTCGCTGCCGAGCCACAGCACCTCGCCCGCCGCTACCGCGAGCAGTTGTCCGCGTTCGACCCAATAGTCGCGTGGATCACCTTGCCGCGTAACCCAAATGCGACCGCTGCACGCCCGCAACTGACCGGCCACCGGGGCCACCCAACGGGTTACGGTGCCTGCCGGAAGTTCATATTCGGTGCTGATAGCCAACGTTTTTAAATGGTGCATTTTGCTTCCCCTGGCGTCTGGTTCCGTATGCATAATAGGAAAAACCCGCGGTGGCGAAAAACGAGAAATTCAGCCACTGTATGTGAGGAAAATTCACATTGAAAATTCAGCGTCTGCCTAACTTAAGCGCGTTGCGCGCGTTCGAGGCCGCGGCAAGACTTGAGAGTTTTTCGCAAGCGGCCAATGAACTCTTCGTGACGCACGGGGCGGTGAGCCACCAGATCCGCGCGCTGGAAGAGGAGCTGAATACGTTGCTATTCGTCCGCACCGGCAAGCGTGTGTCGCTGACCGATGCTGGTGAGCAATACGCGAAGCAGATTCGCGAGGCGTTACATTTGATCGGCGAGGCGACCGCGAGCGTGCGGGGCGGCGGCCGCGCCCAACGTTTGGTGGTGAGCGTGTTGCCATCGCTGGCGTCGCGTTGGCTGATGCCCCGTATCGGGCGTTTTATCGAACGACATCCGGAAATCGATATCGAAGTGCGCGCGTCCGCCGAATTTACGAATTTTCAGCGCGGCGATGTGGATGTGGGCCTGCGCCACGGCAAAGGGCCTTACCCGGGCCTGTATGCGGAGACATTGATCCGCGACACCTACTTTCCGGCGTGCAGCCCATTACTGAAAGGCGGGCGCCTGCCGACCACGCCGCAGGAGATGCTGTCGTATGTGTTGCTGCAATCGTCAGGGGATGAGCCGTGGCGGCTTTGGTTCGATGCCGCGGGTCTGAACGACGCGCCGGAGCCGCAGCATGGTCCGCGTTATCTGGATTCGAGCCATTTGCTCGATGCGGCGATACGCGGACAGGGCATTGCGCTGGTGCGTTCATCGCTGGCCGCCGACGACCTGCGTGACGGCCGACTGGTGCGGCTGTTTGATATCGATGCGTCGGACGGCGCCACCACGCAGTTCGTCTGCCCGGTGGCGATGCGACAGTTGCCGCGCATCGGGGCTTTCCTCGCCTGGCTGCGCGAGGAAGTGCGCCAACCCGAAGCCGGGCCGGTCGCGACCGACCTGATCGATATCGGGCCCTGACTTACAGTACGTACTTGACCATCGGATGGCCGGTCAACGCGATATACAACTGGTCGAGCTGAGCCCGGCTGTTCGCGGTGACCGTGACCGTCAGACCGGTGTAATTACCACCGCTGGACGGCCGGACTTCCACGCGCGAACGATCGAACGTCGGATCATGTTGCGTCACCAGCGCGATGATCGTGTCCGGAAAGGCCGGATCGGTCTTGCCCATCACCTTGATCGGGAAGTCGCACGGAAAGGTGAAAATTTCCTCCTTACCGTTGTCGCTGGCCGCATCTTTCGGATGCGCCGCCTT
The DNA here is from genome assembly GCA_963922375.1 of uncultured Robbsia sp. Taxonomy (GTDB): domain Bacteria; phylum Pseudomonadota; class Gammaproteobacteria; order Burkholderiales; family Burkholderiaceae; genus Robbsia. The sequence continues at coordinate 1,904 of CAWUJR010000193.1, read as the reverse complement.
ATAAGCGGCGTTGTCCGCGGCGTTCTGGTCGGCAGCGGCGGCGGCACCGCTTCCCGCATTGTTTTCAACGCTGCTTCCTGCGTTCCCCGCGTTCTCGGCAACCGCCTTGTCGGCGCTGTCGCTACTGGCCTTGTCCACGTGCTTGTCCGCGTCCTTCATTGGCTTTTCCTCGGTCATCGCATTACTTCTTTTTCTGGAATTTCAACAGCGCGGTATCCCAGAGGCGACCGATGATGCCCGCTTCCGGCACCGCCGACAGCGCAACCACCGGGAATTGCGTCAATTCGGTCGTGCCTTCCATGATCTTGACCACACCCAACGGCTGACCGTCGGCGATCGGCGCGATGATCGGCTCGTTGCGCACCAGTACAGGCTTGATCTTACCCGCGTCGCCCTTCGGCACCGTGATGTATTGATCGCTCTTCACACCAATCTTGACCGCCGCCGCCGTGCCCTTATAGACGCGGGGGGTGTCGATCGTTTGATTGGCGGCGTACAGGCGCACGCCGTCATAGGCCTGATAGCCATAGTTCAGCATTTTCAGGCCGTCGCTGACGCGCAGCGCTTCTTTCGGCTCGCCCATCAGCACGACGACCAGACGACGGCTTGCCCCCGGCACGCCCGCCAGCGGACGGTTCGCAGTCGCGATCAGGCAATAACCGGCCGCCTGCGTGTGCCCGGTCTTCAGACCATCGACGGTCGGGTCCAGCCACAACAAACGATTGCGGTTCGGTTGACGGATATGGTTGTACGTGAATTCCTTCTCCGAGAAGATCGTGTAGTACTCGGGGAAGTCGCGGATCAGATGCGTGGCCAGTGTCGCCAGATCGCCGGCCGTCGTGTAATGACCTGCGTCGGGCATCCCGTTCACGTCGGCGAAATGACTCTTGGTCATTCCCAGCTTTTGGGCTTCCTGATTCATCATGTCGACGAACCCGGACTGGCTACCGCCCACCAGTTCCGATAACGCGATCGCGGCATCGTTACCCGACTGCGTGATCATGCCGTGCACCAGATCGTGGACCGATACCGGTTTGTTCGCTTCGATGAACATCCGCGACTCGTCGGTACCCACTGTGCGCACCGATTCGCTCGGGAGCACGGTCTGATCCATCGAGATCTTCTTGTCCTTCAGCGCCTGGAACACCAGGTAGGTGGTCAGCAACTTCGTCAGCGACGCGGGTTCGACGCGTTCATCTTGATTCGCTGCCGCGAGGGTTTGCTGACTGGTCGCATCGACCAGCAACCAGGCGCGGGCCTGTACAGCGGGCGGGGGCACCTGCGCAAATGCGGCGCTGGGCGCCAGTGCCAGAGGCAAACCGCTTGCGGCAAGCGCCGCGACGACGACAACACGGGAAACGGAAACGGGCAGACGCATAGAGGATATCAGGCGGTGGATTCAGGGTTGAACGGCGCGCGGACACGCGAACGGCGCGACATGCTGGCCGATAGGACGGCCGCGCACGCCTGCAGTAGGACGCGTCTCAATGGGCGACACCGCAACACACGCTACGGGGAGTAAGGGGCGTGCGATGCCCATGGCCCGGCCATTATACGCGCCAGGATTCGGTCACTACCCGTTTCAGGATGTGGAGTTTGCGATGGAAGAAATGGTCTGCGCCCGGCAACACCGTGATCGGCAGTTCCTGCGGACGCGCCCAGTCGAACGCGTCGGCAAGCGGAATGGTTTCGTCCTGCTCGCCGTGCACGACGACACTGTCTTCCGGCACCGTGGGTACTTCCCACCGGCCAGCCGGGGTGCCTACTAGCACTAAGCGCTTTGCAGGATCGCCCCGCTCGGCCAACGGGGCTGCCACCTTGCTGGTGACGAATGCACCGAACGAGAAGCCGCCGAGCACGAACGGCAGGCCCGCGTGCGCGGGGTCGCGGCGCACATGGTCGAT
>CAWUJR010000192.1:0-7054 GCA_963922375.1 uncultured Robbsia sp. | reverse complement strand
GCATTGCCGATGCCGGTGATCGGCTTGACCGCCAACCCGTTGGCCGCGTCGACGCTTCCTACCGCGCCAACGCCGCTGAACGATTGCCTGGTCAAGCCCATTTCGTTGACGACATTGGACGCGGCATTGCAGAAATGGCTTACCGGGCGCGCTTCGCTGGCGGTCGGCTGGCAAGCGAAGGCGATCGCGGCGCGGCGAGCGGGCAGAATCGTCGACGCGCGTTTCGATTTCGAGCGGCTCGAACGCAGCTTTGGCGGCGCGGTAACGCTCGGCGAAGTGGCCAGAACCTTCGTACGTACGACACAGGACGATCTGGCCGCATTGTTACCTTATGTGGAGGGGCGCAATCGCACCGATCGCGCCGTCGGCGGCCATCGCCCAGAAGATGCCGGGACGCTGCAACGCGCGTGCAGCATGCGGCTGCATCGGATCACGGGCGGCCTGCAGGTGATGGGGCAGTATCGACTCGCGCAGACCGGTGCCGCATTGGAATCCGCCCTACTCCGATCCACTGCGAGCGGTCGCGGTCCGGACGCGCCACCGTCATTGCGCGCCGCGATAGAATCGTTCGGGATCGACGTGACCTGCCATCTCGACGGATTGGCACGCCGGTGGCCGCAGCAATAGGGGCCGGCGATGGCGGACCGATGACGGGCGAGGCGCGCGCATCGAACGGTAACGCGCCGACGGCACCGCGTCATTCGAGATCATGCAGTTGGGCGAGTTTGACGACGCCGATCGCGTTTGTCGCGCCCAACTTACGCTGTAGATTCATCTTGTGCACCGCCACCGTCTTCTGGCTGATCACCAGCTCCTGGGCAATGGTGCGATTGCTGCAACCTTTTGCGATCAGCGTGGCCACCGATAACTCCCGGTTTGACAGCACGTCGAATGGATTGTCGCTCGGCGAGGTCCCGCCGTCCGGCATCACCGCATAGCCCTGCGCGACCAACTCGATGATCGACGCGACCTTGTCTATCTGTTCCGTCTTGCGTAGAAAGCCGCTGATATTCATGAGGTTCAGCCGACAGGCATACATTTCATAACGCTTGGACGTGTACACCAGCACTTTGACGTCGGGGCGAATCATCCGCAATACACGAATGAAATCGGTTCCGGCCATATCCGGCAAATCCAGATCCACCATGACCAGATCATACGATCCGCTCCGAAACCGCTCGCGCCCGGCACGCCCAGAGCAGGCTACGCCGACTTCTCCAATCACCTCGCTCTGCTTCAACACCAACCGCAGTGCCTCGCCAATTATCGGATGATCATCGACCACCAGCATATCGCACCGTTTCTTTGGCTCGCCTTGATCAGCTTGCATCGGTGACCCTCACTCGACATGTCAAATGTTAGGAAAATTCTTAGTTATGCCTAATACCCAGAATGGTGACGATCATAAACGATCGTCTGCGCCCGAACAAACAAACAATGCCGGTTCTTTTAAGCAGATTGTGCACTGTCTTTTGAGCCAAATGCCCGGCCATTACGCCTATCGGACAGACCAACTTGCCTTAGTACGGGGTAAAGCGTGGTTTAGTCAGGCACAAAGCGATCGCCGTCCGTATTGGCCTGAGAAGCGGTAACATGCGTATTATTAAGACGAAAAGCCTGACCGTTCGGCCTCGGCCACCGGTTATAGGGGATAAGGGTGGGGGAGAACGTGATGAAAAAGCATTCGGGACACCGGGCGGCCTTTGCGGTGCTGACGGCGGCCGTCGCAGCGCTTTTGTGCGCCGCATCAAGCGCGGCAGTCGCACAGGATACGACGCCCGCACATCGGCAGATCGCCCGCATTCACTGGCAACTGAGCGTCCTGCAGAACGATCAGACCGTCGATCAATTGGACGGCGATACGGCGGTCGGGCAGTCGAGCACGGTGACCCGTCATCGCTCGGTGAGTCATCCGGTGGGCTGCAACGGCGCGCAAACATTGCCGGTCGATCTGACGCGCACGATTACCGTGTCGCCACTGGGCGTGGACAGTAACGGCGTCATCGGCTTCGCTGTGACGGCCGACGAAATGGTCGAAGCGCCCGCGTCGGAGACGATCCGCTCGGACGGCTGCGAACTACCGCCCACCACCCGGACCGTCAGCGCTCGGCACCCGGAGCTGGACGTGCCGAATAGCGGTAGCGCCACGTGGACGCTGCTCAAAAAAGACCCGGCGCTGGCGTACCGCTTGCAGGCCAATGTCGACACCGCCAACGCCGACCGGTGACGTACTGAGCAGTCAGGTTACCAAAAACAGGGGAAACAGAGCAGAATTTTTCCGACGCGGTTAAGCTATCTTCATGAGAAATCCGCTAGAACTGGCAGGAAGCGACTTCACCGCAGTGAGCTGGAACCTGCACAAAGGGCGGTCGCCCATCGGCCGCCAAGTATGGAACCCGATGCGCGACTGGCTTGCCCAGGCGGGCGCAGACGCCTGTTTCCTGCAGGAGGCCATGGCCAAACGCCTGCCTGCACCGCTCGTGTCCAGCGCCTTCGGTGAGCCGACGGACGCGCCGCCCGAAGACGCGTGGCACTGTCAGGCGACCGAGATTGCCACCTCGCTGAAAATGCAAGTGATGCTGGGGCAGAACGTTTTCAAACCGTCCTGGCGACATGGCAACGCGATCCTGTCACCCCATCCGCTGGATCTCGGTGGTCGCTGGGATATTTCCGCGCATCGCTTCGAGCGGCGCGGCTTGCTGGCGGCACGCGTCAAATTTCGCGGCCAGATCATCACGCTGCTGTGCGCTCATCTGGCGTTGACGCGCAGCGCCCGGTTGCGCCAGATGACCTGGATTGCACAGTGGATCGCCTCCGGCGCCCCCGAAGGACCGTTGATCCTGGCGGGCGATTTCAATGACTGGAAGAACGATTCGGTCGCGATTTTCGCCGACGTCGGCATGATCGAGGTCGCCACGGCGCTAGGTGTCAGCGGCCGCACCTTCCCTGCATTTTCGCCCGCTCTGGCGCTGGACAAGATGTTCGTGCGCGGACTGACGCCGCGCGAATGGGTGCCTGCAGACGCTAAAGCCGCCTGGCTTTCGGACCATCTGCCCTATATTGCTCGCCTGCGACTCGACTAATTTCCCGAAAAAACACAGAAAAACATCGGAATAGCCCACCCATCGACGCGTATATCATTTACCCGCCGCGCGCATCAGGTAAAATACCGAGTTATCCGCGAGCAACGGCCCCGTCAATCCGACGTATGGCTTCAGAATCCGCGGTCTCGCGCCGGAACGGCCCTGTCCGACCCGCCATCCACTGTCTGTCGCCGCGCCCTCCGGGCTGCGCACACCCTATCAAGTCATGAGCAATCTGAATCAGGAAACCGTACTGAGCGTGCATCATTGGACCGACACGCTGTTCAGCTTTACTTGTACACGCGATGCGTCCTTCCGCTTCTTGAACGGCCAGTTCACGATGGTCGGACTGCCGACCGAAGAAGGCAAGCCGCTGATGCGGGCCTACAGTCTGGCCAGCGCGAACTACGAGGAATCCCTCGAATTCCTGTCGATCAAGGTCCAAGACGGCCCGCTGACCTCGCGCCTGCAGCATTTGAAGCCGGGCGATCCGGTGATGATCGGCCGCAAACCCACGGGCACGCTGATTGTCGACAACCTGTTGCCCGGCAAGACGCTGTGGCTGTTGTCGACCGGCACCGGCCTGGCACCGTTCATGAGTATCATCAAGGACCCAGAGGTTTATGAGCGCTATGAACGCGTGGTGCTGACGCACACCTGCCGCTTCGAGCGCGAGTTGGCGTATCAGGAATACATCACGAAGTCGCTGCCGCAGGACGAGCACTTCGGCGAACTGATCCGCGACCAATTGACCTATTACCCGACGGTGACGCGTGAGTCGTTCCACACGACCGGCCGCATCACCGATCTGATCTCGTCCGGCAAGCTCTTCACCGACCTGAATCTGCCGCCGTTCTCGGCCGAAAACGATCGTCTGATGCTGTGCGGCAGCCCGCACATGTTGAAAGACACGCGCGCATTGCTGGACGCAGCGGGACTGAAGGAAGGGAACCACTCGACCCCTGGCCACTACGTCATCGAACGCGCGTTCGTCGATTGAGGGGGTGCCGGGGGCCTTCTTGCCTCGCCCCCGGCCCGAAAATTGCGTGTTGTAGGCTCGGTTCTTGTCATGTTGGAACCGAGCCGCGGCGCGATTACGCCCCAAGACCGGCAGTTTGCCGGTCGAAGTGTTTCGTCGTGTAACAAGCGGCAATTGTTTGAAAAGCCGGTCGCGCTTTTGCGTCGTTTGTCCATAATGAGAAGCACGGGACCACGACGCCGCGTGTATCGTTTCCGACGCCAGCCTCTTAACCGGCGCGTCATCCAGTTTCCGGCAGCCTTTTACGTTTCTGCGGCGAACCGCCATGAGCGGCGTGCACGCGAAACGCAAGACCAGGAGAAGATCCAATGCGCATCGCACAAATCGCACCGCTTTATGAAGCCGTTCCTCCCAAATTCTACGGTGGCACCGAGCGTGTCGTCTCGTACCTGACCGAGGCATTGGTTGCACAGGGCCACGATGTGACGCTGTTCGCCAGTGGCGACTCGCGCACCAGTGCGAAGCATGAGGCCGTATGGCCGCGTGCGCTGCGCCTCGATCCGTCGATTCGCGACGCGCTCGCACCGCACGCACTGCTGCTGGAGTCCGTGCGCCGTGTCGCCCACGACTTTGACGTGCTGCACTTCCATCTGGATTACATGCCGTTCCCGGTGTTCTCGCAAATGGACGTGCCGTTTGTGACCACGCTGCACGGCCGCCTGGACCTGAGTGAATTGCAACCGGTGTTCGACGCGTTCCCGAATGCGCCGGTCGTCTCGATCTCCGATTCACAACGTGCGCCGCTGCGGGCTAACTGGATGAACACCGTATATCACGGTCTGCCGCGCGATCTGTTGATGCCCCGCGAAGACGTGAAGCCGGAATACCTAGCGTTCCTGGGTCGGATTTGCCCGGAAAAGCGTCCGGATACGGCCATCAAGATTGCCGCCCAGAGCGGCTTGCCGCTGAAAATTGCCGCTAAGGTCGACAAGGTCGACCAAGAATATTTCGAACGCGAAATCGAACCGCTGCTGAAGACGGCGGATGTCGAATTCATCGGCGAAATCAATGAAGCGCAGAAACCGGCTTTCCTGTCCGGTGCGAAGGCGCTGTTGCTGCCGATCGACTGGCCGGAGCCGTTCGGCCTCGTGATGATCGAGGCAATGGCATGTGGTACGCCGGTCATCGCATTCAATCGCGGCTCGGTGCCGGAAGTCGTCGATCACGGCCTGACGGGCTTCGTGGTGGAAGACGTTTATGGCGCGGTGGCAGCGGTCGACCGTCTGGGCGAGCTGTCGCGTCATGAGATTCGCGCGCACTTCGAACGCCGTTTCACTGCGGATACGATGGCACAGAACTATGTCGACGTGTACTCGAAGATGGTCCAAGCCAGCCAACGCCCGGTTCTGCGTCAGGTGAGCTGACAACGGCATGCTGCCACCCCGTGTGGCAGGCCGCTGATCCAAAAGAAAAACCGCCCGATGCGAGGCGGCCTTTCTCTTTTCGGTGGGCAGATCGTCGCGCGGCAACTTCCTGAAGCAACGTCATACAGCAACGTCGCAAAGCCACCTGGCGAAGCAGCGCTGCTGCCCGAACGCTTCAGCCGTTATCGAGCATCCGCGTCAGCAGATTTTCGAGCTGCGTGGCTTCGTCTTTCGAAAAGCCTGTCAGCAGCTCGTTGTACACGCCGACGATCAGCGGCAGGATTTCCGGGAAAAGATCGCGACCGCGCTGGGTCAATTCGAGGCTCACGGATCGACGATCATCGGTACTCCGCGTCCGCCGCACGATGTCTTTTTTCTCCAGACGGTCGATCAGGCGTGTCATGGCACCTGGGTCATAGTCGAGCATGCGGGACAACTCCGCCGGCGTAGAAGCCGCGCCATCGGCCAATGTCACCACCACGCCCCATTGCGCAGAGGTGAGGTCTAGCGCGGCGAGCCGCTCTCCGACGCGTTCGAGCAGCAAATGCCGGACACGCGACAGCAGGCGACCGACGGCACGCTTAGGATCGAAATTTTCGACTGAATAGATTTCTGTCATAGCCAGCGCCGAAACGGAGGGAAAATAAAAGGTCAGAATCGATTCTTATGGGCAACCCCTCGAATGTCAACGATTTGCGACAATATGATCGCCTATTGCACCGATTTTGCGACGCGATGCGGCAAATCGTGACCATTCACGCCGATTTTTGAACGATTTATTCGCGTTTTCCCTTATAAGACGCAGATATCCCGCATTTCAGCCGAGGCGTGCCGATGATCCGCTCACGATGCGCGCGGCGCTTAACGTTTAACGAATTTCAGCGTCATCCGATCCGATTCGCCAATCGCAGTGAACGACTCGCGATCGACATCGCCTCCGGCATAGGACGGCGGCAGCGACCAGACGCCATGAGGATGCTGCGTATCGTCTTTCGGGTTGGCGTTGATCTCGCTTTGCGCCACCAGACGAAATCCGGCACGTTGCGCCTCGTCGATCACATACTGCTCGGTCACATACCCGCTATCGATCATCTGTTGCAATGAGGTGCCGGGACGTGCACGGTGCTCGACCACCCCGAGGATGCCGCCCGGTTTCAATGCCCGGGCCATCGCCTGAAACACCGCATCGGTCGTACCGGTTTTCATCCAATCGTGGATATTGCGGAAGGTCAGCACCATGTCCGCGCCGCCCGGCGGCCGAATGTCGGTGAATCCCGGCGGAGAAAACGGCACCGCTACAACCTTGCCATACGTCGCCGGACGAGACGCCAGCTTCTGCGAGAAAGCGACTTGTCCGCGTTGCGACGCATTCGCTGCCGTCACGCGGGTACCGGCATCGGCGGGCTCCGCCTCATAGAGCAACCCATGAGGATTCAGATACGGCGCCAGAATTTCGGTATACCAGCCGTTGCCGGGCCATATCTCGACCACCTTCATATCGGGACGCACACCGAAAAACGTCAGCGTCGCGGCGGGGTGACGATAGATATCCCGCTGCCGAAATGCCG
>CAWUJR010000191.1:0-7062 GCA_963922375.1 uncultured Robbsia sp. | reverse complement strand
TGTCTGATGCCCCAACCATGATTCCGCGATCAACCCAAGGCGCTTCGGCGCCTGCCGATGCGCAAACAGCGCGGTCGGCGAGCGCAGGCGTCGAGAATGACGCGACGCAGCAGCGCGATCTATCGTCCGACGCGCCGTCGAGTGCGCCGGATGCCGCCCCGTCCGGTGTACCTTTAGCACCGCCGCATGGCGGCGAGCTGATGATGATGACGGTGTTTTTGCGGCACGATCAGTCGAACAATCTGGATGCGTTCCAGTCGCGCCTGAAGGCGGCGGACTGGTGGGAGCGGTTTCCGCCAGCGGGCGTGCGCGTCGTGTCGTGGACCGTTGCGATGGGGTTTGGCCAGATTGTTACGCTCGAATTACCGCCGTCGCTGCTCGGTGCCGTCAATGTGGAGTTGGAGCGCTCGGCATGGGGCGTATTCCGAACCGAGTGCTATCCGACGTACGATTTCGTTCCGGTCCATGCGCGCATTCGGCAGCGCGTGCGGGATGGAGGACAGTGATGCGGAATGTTGACGACAGGACCGATGCACCCACAAGCGCACCCACAAGCACACGCCGCATTGCCACCTCTGCTGTACCGGACTTGCCGCACGCCAGTTGGACCAATGGCTTCGTGCTTGGCAACGACATCGTGTTGTCAGGAATGACTGCCCATCCGGCGTCTGCTGATCCGGAGAAGCCATTGTCGACGTATGAACAGACACATGTTGTGCTGACAAAAATTCAAGCGCTCGTCGAAGCGGCGGGTGGCTCGATCACGAATATCACAAAGCTGGTCGTGTATTTGACCGACATTGCCGATAAGGACGAGGTCGGCCGGGCGCGGCGTGACTTCTTCGCGGATATCGGTGCTTACCCCGCATCGACGCTCGTAGCGGTCGCAGCACTCGTGTTTCCGCAATTGTGTGTCGAAATCGATGCGACGGCGCGCCTCGATTTCGATTTACGGCAACTTTCCGATCGATGACCGGCAACCATTGACGCTAACGTCTCATTAAGACTGCGAACGAAAAGGGGCCAATGCGGCCCCTTTTTTCGTTGACGGCTTGGGTGCACACCGTCGCGCGTCGTGACTGTGGTAATTCCGCAAACACGTGTGACCTTTCCCCTTCGAAACATTTTTTCTTCGATTTTGGCACTCCTATAATGTGCCATAGGCAGTTCGATTGTCCATAGGTGGAACATTTAAGGCGCTTTCCCGTCTTGTCGATGCGCACCGATTGCCAGACGAACGCCGACGTATAAGTCCTCCTAACCCTGCGCCAACTGAGGAGTATTACTGGTGAAACACGTGATCATCGCCGGCTTGTTTTGTGCGGCTTCCGTTCCCGCGGCATGGGCACAAAGCAGTGTGACGTTGTACGGCAGTCTGGATGCCGGCGTTGCTTATATTAGTAACGCGGGTGGCGGTGCCAAGTACGTGGAAGAGCAGGGCAATACGCAGCCGGATCGTTGGGGCCTGCGCATGAATGAAGACTTGGGCGGTGGGTTGCGCGCGGTGGCGCAATTGGAGAACGGGTTTTATACGAACACCGGCGGTTTTGCAAAGGCCAATACCATCTTCAACCGTCAGGCGTTCGTGGGGCTTTCGGACAACCATTACGGTCAGTTGACGTTTGGTCTGCAGACGCCCTTCGCGTTCGATTATCTGGGGCCGTTGTCTTCCGCTTATCAAGCCGGCAGTTGGTACACGTTCCATCCGGGCAATATCGACGAGCTCGCGGACACCGGGATCGTTCCCTATGCGAATTCGGCGAAATACCGTTCGCCAGTGATTGCCGGCTTCACGTTCGGTGCGATGCTCGGCCTGGGCAATACGACGGATTTCTCCTACGGCAAGTCGGAAAGCTTCGTGATCGGCTATGCGCAAGGAAGCTTCAAGGCGGCTGCCACGTATGCGCACGAGCATAACCGTTCGTTCTCGATTGCGACCACCGGAATCACCTCGTTCCAGGGTCAGGCTGCCGCGTCATATCTTGCGGACGACGTGAAAAATATGGGCGCAGGCGCGTTGTACAAGCTGGATAAGGTCACCGTGCACGCGTTATGGACACGTGTCTCGCTGAACTCGAATGGTTATACCGACATCTATCAAAGCTTCGATGCCGGTGCGACGTATCAACTGACGCCGTTCACGCAGATCTCGGGTGGTGCGTCCACGACGACATTGTCTGGACGTCGCTGGACCCAAATTGAGATCGGCGATAACTACGCTTTGTCGAAATCCACGCAGTTGTACGCGAACGTGATGGTCGAGCATGCGAATTCGGACGCGAAAGCGGCATTCTTCACGGCGGGTGTGTCGGGGTCGCAGAATCAGACGGTTGTGCTCGCGGGAATTCATCACTCGTTCTGACCGCTAGCGGATGCATCGGGTCGTCGTTCCCGACTTGCCTCGACGGTAGACGCTGGTACCATAGACGTCACCGCTCAGCACATCGCTCGTTCTGGCGGCCATCCTGCGGTACAGGTGTAGGGTCCCGTGTATAGGTGGCTCAGGGATGCCGGTTGGACGATCGTGTGCGTGATCCGAGACTTCTCTGCAAGGACCCCTTCATGCGTTTTTCCCTCAAGCGGGCTGTCGGCCCGCTCGTCTTTTTGGCCGTCACTCACAGCGCCTTCGCACAAGCATCGAAACCTGTCACGTTGGAAGATATGACATGGACCGAAGTCCGGGACGCGGTGCAAGCGGGCCGCACGACGATGATCATCCCGATCGGCGGCACGGAACAGACGGGCCCCTTTGTCGCGGTGGGAAAACACGATGTTCGTGTGGGCATTCTTTCCGCACGTATCGCCCAGCGTCTCGGCAATGCGATCGTCGCGCCGGTGATCGCTTATGTCCCCGAAGGCGGGTATGCCCCCCCGACATCGCACATGCGGTTTCCCGGCACGATCACGGTGCCGGACGATGCCTTCGAGAAAACCCTCGTTTCGGCAGCGAACAGCTTCAAAGTGCACGGTTTTCGCAATATAGTTTTTCTGGGCGACCACGGCGGTTATCAAGCCGATGTGCGCAGGGTCGTGGCTCAGTTAAACAAGAACTGGGCCGGAACGGATGCCCGCGCGTTCGTTCCGGCCGCCTATTACGAGACGAGCTCAACCGGATATAACCAGATACTCCGCGAGCATGGTTTCCAAGACGACGAGATCGGCACGCATGCGGGATTGGCCGACACCGCGCTGCAAATGGCCGTCGCGCCTCAGATGGTGCGCAGCGGTGCGATGCGCAATGCCCCGAAGCCCGGGGCGGCTGACGGGGTGTACGGTGGTGACCCCCGGCGGGCCACGGCGGCGTTGGGTCAATTGGGCACCGATGCGATCGTTTCCCGTACCGCCGATGCGATTCGCGAGGAAACGGCGCGGCACTGACGCGGTCCTTGACCCGCGCGTTGCCATTTTCCAGTCACGTTGTTGACTTGGCCGGTAGGCACGTCGGCGACAAAGTGGGTAATCTGATCGGTATCGTCCGGCTTCGACCCGGATGCCGCTTCTTTTTAATACTTTACGGAATGCGCTACATGTCATCGAGTTTTCTCCGCATGTCACGTCTCGCTACGTCGGTTTCGCTGGCAGTCGCCGGCCTCTGCTCGGCGGGCGCTTCAATGAACGCCGTTGCGGCACCAACCGTCGCGACGGTACCGGGCATGCCGCCGGTCATCGATTCGTCAAATCTGTATGGCGAGGCGCGTTACGGCAACTTCAGCCCAGCCGTCGCGGGTGCGCTGCCGCGCGTCTATGTGCCGAATTTGCGGTCGAACGACGTGTATGTCATCGATCCGGCGACGCTGAAGGTGGTCGATAAATTCAAGGTGGGATACAGCCCGCAGCACGTCGTTCCGTCGTATGACCTGAAAACGTTGTGGGTCGCGAATAATGCGGAAGGGCGGTCCGATGGCAGCTTGACGCCGATCGACCCAAAAACCGGCAAACCGGGTAAGGAGGATCCGGTCGACGATCCGTACAATATGTACTTCACGCCGGACGGCAAGGATGCGATCGTGGTCGCGGAGGCGCACGCGCGTCTAGATTTCCGTGACCCGCATACGATGGCGTTGAAGTCCAGTTTGTCGGTGCCGGAATGCCGCGGCATCAACCACGCGGAATTTTCGATCGATGGTAAATATGCGCTGTTTACCTGCGAATTCGGCGGCAAGATCGCGAAGATCGACATGGTCAATCGGAAGGTCGTCGGCTATCTCGAGCTGGACAAGGGTGGGATGCCGCAGGACGTGCGCATCGCCCCTGACGGGAAGGTGTTCTACGTGGCCGACATGATGGCAGACGGGGTGTTCGTGGTCGACGGCGATACACTACAGAAGGTAGGTTTCGTGCGCACTGGCGTGGGTACCCACGGCCTGTATCCGAGCCGGGATGGCAAGTACCTGTATATCGCGAACCGCGGGTCGAACAAGGTGCATGGTCCGCGTCATGGCAAGGGCAGCGTTTCGGTGCTCGACTTCAAGACGCGTGAAGTCGTCAAGACCTGGCCGATCCCCGGCGGCGGTAGCCCGGACATGGGCAATGTCAGCGCTGATGGGAAGATGCTATGGCTGTCAGGTCGCTTCGACGATGTGGTCTATGCGATCAACACGACGACCGGTGCGGTCAAAGAAATTCCGGTGGGCATGGAGCCGCACGGTCTGACCGTGTGGCCGCAGCCGGGCCGATATTCGCTCGGCCATACTGGCAATATGCGCTGATCGTTTATAGGCGCGGAGCCTGGATAGAGGCCGCCAAGAAGCGACTCAGCGCGCCGCCTGCCGATGCGAGACGTCCGCGTCGGCGCGATCGAGGAGATGGCGGCTGCGGGCGGACAGGCCGTCCAAGCGCAGCCGCTTGCCGCTTTTCGCGTAGCGGCTGCTCAGCGCCTCTAGCGCTGCGATGGCGGAGTGATCGACGATATGCAGGTAGCGGCAATCCACTACGATCGTGGCCGGGTCGCGCAACGGGTCGAACAACGCCAGAAAATGCGTGGTGGACGCAAAAAACAGCGTGCCATGCGGCGTATAAGTTTTCTCGTCGGGGCCCGAATCGCGGGCGTCGGCGCGAATGTCCTGCGCATGTTGCCATGCGAAATTCAATGCGGCGATCACGATGCCACACAGCACGGCGATTGCCAGATCGGTGAAGACCGTGATGACGGTCACCGCTACGATCACGACGGCATCGTTCTTCGGCACCTTGCCGAGCACCCGAAGCGAACCCCAGGCAAAGGTCTGCTGTGCGACCACGAACATGACGCCGACGAGCGCCGCCATCGGGATGCGCTCGATCAAAGGCGACAGAAACAGCACGAACATCAGTACCATCACGCCACTGACCACGCCGGAGAGCCGCGAGCGACCGCCCGAACTCAGATTAACCATTGTCTGCCCAATCATTGCACAGCCACCCATGCCGCCGAGTAGGCCGGACGCGATATTGGCAGCGCCCAGTGCCAGGCATTCACGGTTAGGCTGACCAGCTGTCTGCGTGATGTCGTCGGTCAGGTTGAACGTCAGCAGTGTTTCCAATAGCCCGACCATCGCCATCAGTACCGCATAGGGGGCGATGATACGCAGCGTGCTCATGTCCACTGGCACAGTTGGCCAATGCAGGGCGGGCAGGCCACCGGCGATATGCGCCATGTCGCCCAGCGCGCGGGTGGGCAGGTGCAGCAACTGCGTCAGCAATCCCACTCCAACGATGGCCACCAGCGCAGCCGGCGCGGCCTTCGTCAGGCGCGGCAACAGATAGACGATGGCCATCGTCACCGCGACCAGGCCGATCATCACCCATAGCGGCGCGCCGCTCAGCCAAGCCGTCCCCCCGTTCGCTTGCGGTATCTTGAAATGTTCGAGTTGCGCCATCGCAATAATGATCGCCAGGCCGTTGACGAAGCCGAGCATCACAGGATGCGGCACCATGCGGATGAGTTTGCCGAGGCGCAGCGCACCGAATAGCAACATGACCAATCCGGAAAGGACCACCGTCGCGAGCAGGTATTGAATGCCATGTTGCACGACCAGCGCCACGATCACGACGGCCATCGATCCGGCGGCGCCCGAGATCATCCCGGGCCTGCCGCCGAACAACGCGGTGACCGTGCAAATGATGCAAGCCCCGTACAGCCCCATCAGCGGATTCAAATGCGCGACCAGCGCGAAAGCGATGCATTCCGGGACTAATGCGAACGACGAGGTCAGGCCCGCGAGTACGTCGCGGCGGATAGAAGAGGGGGACATAGGCGATGAGGCGGGAAAACCGGTATGGGGCCGTTGTTCGCAGAGGCAATGGATATGCCGGAAGCGGCGCGTGGAAGGGCGGGCGCGGCGTCCATCGCGTACCACACGGGGACGGCCGAAATGCCCGGCATGCGTGAAAACGATTCGACGCTCGCGGTCAGTGGGCGTTCTTCGGCGCCGCGATGATTTGAATCACACCGAGCGCTTGAAAATCGTCTGGATTGCTGGTTAGAACAGCGAACCCGTATTCATGTGCCTGGGAAGCGATCCAAAGGTCGTTATATCGCGGTCGTGGATGGCGTCCGGCCTGTTTCATCATCGTGGCGAGCAGGCCGAACGACTGGGCCGTCCGGCGCGTGATGTCGAGAACGGGCATCTTCTCTACCTGACGAAGCACGCTCATGCGCTGTGCACGCGTCATCGCGTCGTTTGGACACTGAGCGCCATATTCGAGTTCGCCAAGGCTGATGGCGGACACGTAGGCGAGATCCGACCCGGCCTGCTGAACCACGGCGTCGAGATCAATAGACCCACTTGCGGCGTCAATCCAGACGCAGGTGTCCACGATTACTGCTGCCACGGATCACGTACCTCTTCATCGAAACCCCTATCGCGGATATCCGCGTTGAAGCGGCGCGCTACGTCGGGCGAAATGCGCGGCATATGCTGCAAAGCCTCGCGTACCGTCACCGGCCGCTGCGGGGGGGTAATCGTACCAAGCACGGTATTGTTGCGTTTGATCGTTACCGATTCGCCATGCGCCAATGTATCAAGCACCTGATTCGTGCGGCGGGCGAGATCGGTGGCAGTCACGACAGCCATGGCGCCT
>CAWUJR010000190.1:0-7164 GCA_963922375.1 uncultured Robbsia sp. | reverse complement strand
GCGTCTGCATCCGCATTGGCAGTTGCCGACGAGGCGCGACGTCGCTTCATCGCGCCGCTCGATGCGCATCTGGCGCATGCAGGCATCGGTCATATATCGGAAATCGCAGACGGCGATGCACCGCATACGCCGCGCGGCGCGCCGTTCCAGGCTTGGTCGCTCGCCGAACGCCTCAGAATGGAAACGTTGCTGTCGTCGATGAAATAATTTTTTGGAGAAAAGATGGCCGTGCCAACGCAATCCGTGCTCGACACCGCCGAAGGGCGTCGACTGCATTCGCCGCAAAACGCCCCCTGGCGCCGCTGGGGGCCGTACCTGAGCGAACGCCAATGGGGAACGGTCCGCGAAGATTACAGTCCCGGGGGCACTGCTTGGGACAGTTTCCCCCACGATCACGCGCGCAGTCGCGCGTACCGATGGGGCGAAGACGGTCTGGCGGGATTCAGCGACGAACATATGAACTGGTGCCTGTCGCTGTCGCTGTGGAACGGTAAAGACGCGATCCTGAAAGAGCGCCTGTTCGGTCTGACCAACGAGCAAGGAAATCACGGCGAGGACGTCAAGGAACTGTACTTCTTCGTGGATGGAACGCCCACGCATTCCTATATGCGCATGCTGTATAAATACCCGCATGCGGCGTTTCCTTATACGGATCTGGTCGACGAAAACCGCCGACGCGGCACCGACCTGCCCGAATACGAAATTCTGGACACCGGCGTTTTCGAGGACGACGCCTACTTCGATATTCAGATCGAATATGCAAAGGCGGGTCCCGAAGACATCTTGATGAAAGTGACGGTCGAAAATCGCAGTCCGCAGCCGGCGCTACTGCATCTGCTTCCGCAATTTTGGGCACGAAACACCTGGTCGTGGGACACGGCGCGCAGCAAGCCGCAGTTGCGCTTGAACGGCAATGCCGTGCTCGCGCGCAATCCCGAATTGCCGCAGAGATACAGCTGGACCGTGCATGACCCGTCGGGTGATACAACGGTCGAGTGGCTTTTCTGCGAGAACGAGACGAATATCGAACGTCTGTTTGGCGACCACGGTGCCGGGCCCTTCAAGGATGGTTTCAACGATTATCTCGTCGAAGGCAAACCGGACGCGATTCGACGGGACAAAGGCAGCAAGGCGGCCGCCCATATCCGATTTGAAATGCCGGGCGGCGCGATCCGCTCGTTCGGAATGCGCTTGTCGCGGGTAGTCGATGATGCCGCCGCGTCACCGGGCGAGCCGGGTAAGAGCGGATCGAGTGCGACCGGAGCGGGAACAGGCCCATCGAACACCCCCGCGTCGGGAACGACATCGGAGACAAGTCGTTCGTCCGCACAACCGGAGGAACCGTCGGATTTCGACGCCGTCTTCGCGCAGCGCCGCGCCGAAGCCGATGAGTTCTACGCAGCGCTGCAACAGGATGTCGCCAACGCCGACGACCGACTGATCCAGCGCCAGGCGATGGCCGGCATGCTGTGGTCGAAGCAGTTCTATCACTTCGATGTCAAACGCTGGCTCAACGGCGATGCAGCGCAGCCGACGCCCCCGGCGTCGAGACTCCATGGTCGGAATGCCGATTGGCGCCACCTGTCGAACGCCGACATTATCTCGATGCCCGATACCTGGGAATATCCGTGGTACGCATCGTGGGATCTCGCTTTCCAGGCGGTAGCGTTCGCACTGATCGATCCGGACTTTGCAAAGAAACAGTTGATCCTGCTGACGCAAGACCGTTTCATGCATCCGAACGGACAACTGCCGGCATACGAATGGGCGTTCGGCGACGCCAATCCGCCAGTGCACGCGTGGGCCATCTGGCGTGTGTATCAAATGGATGCGCATATCACCGGCAAACCGGACCGACCGTTTCTCGAAAGAGCGTTTCACAAACTGCTGTTGAATTTCGGGTGGTGGGTCAACCGCAAGGACGCAGAAGGGCGCAATCTGTTTCAGGGTGGTTTCCTCGGCCTCGATAATATCCAGATCTTCGATCGATCCGCCCCGCTGCCGACCGGCGGCCGCATCGATCAATCCGATGGCACCGCGTGGATGGCAGCGTATGCGCTCGATATGATGCGCATCGGTCTCGAACTGGCCGCAGACAACGAGGCGTATGTCGATATCTCGGTCAAATTCTTCGAACACTTTCTCTACATCTCGGAAGCGATCAATGGTGCCGGCGACGACGCGGCCAGTCTTTGGGACGAACAGGACGAGTTTTTTTACGACGCATTGAAACTGCCGAATGGGTCAACGGTTCCATTGCGGGTCCGATCGATTGTCGGCCTGAGTCCGCTGTTTGCGGTGCATGTACTCGATGGGCTGGCGGTGGGCAAGCTTCCGCGACTCGAAGAACGATTACGTTGGTTTCTGCGGCATCGCCCCGATCTCGCAAAGTTGGTGTCGCGCTGGTACGAACCGGGTAAAGGCAATACGCTGCTGCTTTCTCTGCTGCGCGGCCATCGAATGAAACGTCTATTGGTCAGAATGCTCGATGAGGCGGAGTTTCTGTCCGACTACGGCGTGCGCTCGTTATCGCGCTACCATGAACATTCCCCGTTCAAACTCGATCACAACGGCGAGAGCTTTGGCATCGAATACACGCCGGCAGAATCGCTGTCGCGCACGTTCGGTGGCAATTCGAATTGGCGCGGTCCGATCTGGATGCCGGTAAACTATCTGTTGATCGAGTCCCTGTACGAATTTCACCGTTACTACGGCGACGAGTTCCGCATCGAATTTCCGACCGGTTCGGGCCAAATGACCTCGCTTCGCGATATCGCCGACAGTCTGGCCGAGCGTCTGTGCAATCTGTTTCGCAAGAACGCGGATGGTCTACGCCCCGTGATGGCGGCCTACCCGCTGTTGGCAGTCGATCCGCGTGCGAGCGATCTGGTGCTGTTCCACGAGTATTTTCATGGCGACAACGGCCGCGGTATCGGTGCCGCGCACCAGAGCGGTTGGACCAGCCTGGTCGCGTTGTTGCTGAAAGCGCATCCGGAGAACAAATAACGCTGCCCATGACGAATCCCTAAGGTCATTCAGCTTTAGGTAAATTCCCCGTATCCACCTTCAACACAGGAGTTTGACGTGCACATCGACCTCACCGGAAAAACCGCCATCGTCACCGGCTCGACCACCGGCATTGGCCTCGCCACGGCAAAAGGCCTCGCCATCGCCGGCGCGACGGTGATCGTCAACGGACGAAAACAGGAAGCCGTCGACAAAGCGGTCGAGCAAGTGGAAGCGGCGGCGAAAGCCGCCACGGGTAAGCCGCCTCAGCTCAGTGGCTTCGCGGCGGACCTAGGCACCGCGGAAGGCTGCAATGCGTTGATCGCTCATCGGCCGACCATCGACATCCTGGTCAATAATCTCGGGATTTTCGGCCCCCATGATTTCTTTGAGATACCGGACGACGAGTGGGAGCGCTTTTTCGATGTCAACATTTTATCGGGCGTGCGTCTCTCGCGTGCCTATCTGCCCGATATGGCGAAGCGCGGTTGGGGACGGGTCATCTTTCTTTCCTCTGAATCGGCGCTGAATATTCCTGCCGACATGATTCATTACGGCGTGACGAAAACCGCGTTATTAAGTTTGTCGCGCGGGCTCGCAAAACGCATGAGCGGGACGGGGGTGACCGTGAATGCAGTCCTCCCCGGGCCGACGATGAGCGAGGGCGTGGCCGCGATGCTGAAACCCGACGCCGACGCGCACCACCAGTCGGTAGAAGAAGCGGGCGTTGCGTTCGTCAAAGCGCACCGCCCGTCGTCGATTCTGCAGCGCCCGGCGACCGTCGAGGAAGTCGCGAACATGATCGTCTATACTTGTTCGGTTCAAGCATCCGCGACAACCGGCGCAGCGTTACGCGTCGACGGCGGCGTCGTGGACTCCATCGTCTGAAGCGCGTTCGCTCAGGTTTTATGCCGGTCCGCTTTTAAAGCATCGCCGGCATGGACCGCCTTCTTGCCGGTCTTGGCGCTTTGCACTTCGAAACGCGGATCCGACGGGCTCGCGTCGAACGTATGCCCGTCGACATGTTCCCGCTGATGCAGCACCCGCAGCACGGTGCCATGCGTTTCGCCTTGCGGCGTCTGCCATCGGACGCTATCGCCTTTTTCCACGTTGCACTCATGGTCACGCTCCCTTCGGATATGACCGAGGACGACGCAAACGCCATGCCAACGATGCGGCCATCAGTGCGGGCGTCTGCGCCAGACGACGGTCTCCATAGCACAGGCGCATGACACCGTTACGCGAGCGCGTACGCCGTCACGCGTTCGGCTTTCTTCAACGCGACGCCGCGTTCGTCGAACAGATGCACATGTCGCAGCCCGAAGTGTGCGGTGATCATTTGTCCATCGGACACGGTGGATTCGCCGGACCCCTTTACTTGTATCACCGTGTCGTCACTCACTGCGACGTGCATCAGGGTTTCGCCCCCCAGGTGCTCGACCACCATCACCTTGCCCAACAGACGCCCTTCTTCCTGTTCGGTCGGAAACTCGGACAGGTGCTCGGGGCGGATACCCAGCGTCAGGGTATCGCCGGGCTTCACGTCTGTCATTCGATCCGCGCTTCCGCGCGCGCCTGATGCCGTATCCGCCGCCGTACCCGCCGCCATGCCCCCACTGTCCCTACTCGTCCCCGAGACCGGAAGCGATGCGATGCCCTCCGCGCGAAACGGCAAGCTGAGCGACGCGCCGCCCGTCAAGCCCACCTCTATATCGGTATCACTGATGCTCAGCACCGTTACAGGCAGGAAGTTCATTTTCGGCGAACCGATGAATCCGGCGACAAAACGGTTGACCGGTGTGCGATACAGCTCGAGTGGTGTGCCGATTTGTTCGACTTTGCCTTGATTCAACACAACGATGCGATCGGCCATCGTCATCGCTTCGGTTTGATCGTGTGTCACGTAGATCATCGTCGCCGCCAGCTGCTTGTGCAGCTTGATCAGCTCCAGGCGCATCTGCACGCGCAATGCGGCGTCCAGATTCGACAGCGGCTCGTCGAATAAAAACACCTGCGGTTCTCGCACGATCGAGCGACCAATCGCCACCCGCTGACGTTGCCCTCCCGAGAGCGCACGCGGCTTGCGACCGAGCAATGGCTCGATCTGCAAGACCTGTGCGGCACGCTGCACGCGCGCCTTGATCTGCACTTCGGGCAATTTGATCATTCGCAGACCGAACGCAATGTTCTCGAACACCGACATATGCGGATACAGCGCATACGACTGAAACACCATGGCCACCCCGCGCTGCGACGGCTCCAGATCGGTTACGTCTTCACCGCCTATCTTCACCCGCCCTGAATCGCTGCGCTCGAGACCAGCGATGGTTCGCAACAACGTGGACTTGCCGCAGCCCGATGGCCCGACGAACACCATGAACTCGCGGTCGATGACGGCAATGTCGATACCTTTCAACACCTCGGTGCCGGCAAAGGTCTTACGGATTTGATGCAACTGGACTGCGCTCATACAAGTTGTCTCCTCACCTTGCGCGTTTCCCCTTACGGGGTGCGCGACGCATCGCTATTTTTTTGGCAAACCCTTCAAACGCTTGACAAACAATTGCTGCCTCAATATACAATTGTAAAACTCAAATTACAAGTGAAACGCAGCACGAGAAGACGGACCTATAAAAATCACTGGAGACAGGCATGAAAAAGCGTCACCCGCAGGTCATGGCCATGACGGTGCTGAGCATTGCGGCATCGCTCTTCACCGTATCGAATGCGCATGCCTGGACCGTGAAGGAGGCCGCCGCGCCGTATTCCGGCACGACCATCAAAGCGATCTTCCTTGACCGTCCCGGGTACAAAGCAGCCGCACAGCTGATTCCGCAGTTCGAGAAGGAGACAGGGATCAAAATACAGACTGAGACTATCCCTTACGAAAATACCCGCGAGCGGGAAGTGTTGAATTTCGTCGGTGGCGGCGATCAGGACATCGTATTGGTCGATGTCGTCTGGATTGGCGAATTCGCGAGCAATAAATGGCTCGCACCGATCAAGACCTTCACCGACAATCCGAAACTCGTCGATCCCGCGTTGGACCTGCCCGACTTCTTTCCGATCTTGCTCGACTCTTTCGGTACGTGGGATAAAAAGACCTATGGGCTGCCGTTCGATAACTACTCCGGCCTGATGTTCTACAACAAATGCATGTTGAAGGATGCAGGATTCAATGAACCGCCGAAGACATGGGAAGCATTACTGAACGTCTATGGACCGAAACTGACCAAACCCGACAAAAACCAGTATGCGTATGCGTTGCAGTCGCGACGCGGCGAAACGCAATCGGCAGACAGCTTTATGCGCATGCTCTGGCCGAACGGTGGCTCCTTGCTCAATGCGAGTTTCAAGTCGAATCTGATGTCGCCACAGTCGCAAGCCGGGCTGGAATATCGACAAAAGCTGATGAAGTACATGCCACCCGGTATCGTGGATTTCGATCATGCCGAATCGGTGAATGCGCTGGCACAAGGCCAGGTTGCCATGATCACGGAATGGTCCGCGTTCTATCCGACGCTGACCGATCCGAGCAAATCGAAGATCGGCAACTGCCTGGCGATTACCACTGAGCCAAAAGGCCCTGCCGGTCTGAAGCCCGCGCTGGGCGGCTTCTCGCTCGCCGTGAACGCGAAATCGAATGCGAAGAAACAGGCTGCCGCCTGGCTCTTCATTCAGTGGATCACCTCGAAAGCCGAAGCCCAGCCTTACCTTGAAGCAGGCGGTGTACCGGCGCGGATGTCGGTGTACAAACAGGCGGGAGTCGCCGATAAATACCCGTTCGTCAAGCCGATGGTCGAATCGTGGCAAGGGGGCGTACCGGACTACCGTCCGCGCTTCCCCGAGTGGCCGGCCGTGTCTGAAATCATCGGCGAATGGGGCAGCAAAATCATGCTCGGTCAGGTCAGCGTGAAAGACGGTGCACAGACCATTGGCACAAAAATGGAAGAGATCCTGAAGAAGGCCGGGTATTACGACGGGAAGAAACCGCTGTTGAAGTAAAGCGAAGGCGGCGAGCAAGACGTCGATGCGATCGGCGTCGGCTGCCATGTGAGCCCGTGCCCACGTACCGGAGCTGTTTTTTTTTATGATAATGCGACCTTATAGTTATACATTTTTGTCTTCAATGTTTAATAACACGACGCGTCCTCATGC